>JBLKOJ010000016.1:0-11872 GCA_047602745.1 Candidatus Woesearchaeota archaeon
ACTTCGTTGCTTGAATATAGCAATGAGACCAAGCATAGCGAGAGTCTTATCACACAGGTCTTAAAAGTGTGGCTCTTATTGTATAAACTATTTTTTTAAAATAAAATTAGTATATGAAAATACCACAATTTAATTATTTTTACTACTTATTTGAAACTATAAACATATTTAATAAACTAATTTACATAATTGTTATGAATTATAAAATACTAAGCATATTTGTTATTATTATAACATTGCTTACAACATCTTATGGATGTGTTTATATGGAAGACCATAACTCATGTGATTTTATAACTAATCAAGGCTCAAATATCATTTCAGTTGATATATCTTCTCTTGGAGAATACAAAGAAATTAATGCAAGAATTATATTTTTAAACGGGGATGTTTCAGAATTGAAATATTTAGACACGATGTCCACGCCCTCTCAAGCAACTTTTTATCAAAGTAGACAACTTGAAGAATTTGGAGTTTATGATTTAGAAATTAGTGCCACTCTACAAGATGGAATTTCACAAGTAAGCAGAAGTTTTACTCTACTGTATGATAATTCTCAACCTCTTGCACCCGTTGTTGAATCAGTTCATTCATCTTCAGACACTCTTAGAATTGAAGGATTTGTAAACTACCCTTCTTTAGGAGGTGAAATTATAACATTTGTAAATGGAGAAGAAGTTTCTACAGACTCAGTTTCTTCTACAGGAGCTTTTAGAGTTGTAGTGCCAAAAAATCTGGTTAATAGATTAGAACTCTTCCATAGAATTAATTTTAATGGCGAACAACGAGAATCTTCAAGAACCAAATTAATGCATTATTCTCAAGAACTAAAAGATGAACTATTTTCTAATGTAAATATCGCTAGGATTAATTCAGTTAATTTTATATCAGACAATCCTCTAACATACGAGGAGTCATCTAAAATCACTACATTTACTCCGCATTATCATATTTCTGGAACTGCTTCTCAAGGAAATGTTGTGTTTATTCAAGGTGTTCCAGTCCCAGTAATTAATGGTGAATTTCAAACATATATACTCTTAAATGAAGGTAAAGAGAATGTATGCGTAATAGGTCAGAACACACAATGCCAACTAGTTAATACAATTTATTCGCATGCTAATCCTCAAACACTTTTTTCATTAGCAAACAAAGAAGATATTTTAGATTTAGATTTGGATAATTTAGATGATTCTAGCTTAGTTTATAAATTACTAGTTCAAGGTAAAGACTCTACATTAGTAGACTTAAGTCCTCAAGTATCACTTATTGAAAGAAATTTATTTTTAATTGAATCACTTTATCCTGGACTTTATGAAAGAGAATATGTGCTAATAGACACCCAAGACCCTCAAATTGAAATATTAACATTTGACACATTATTTAGAGGTTCTAGAATAGGAGTTATACTTAAAGATGATACTAGAATTGATCTTAGTTCTTTTAGCTTAACTGTGGGCAGCACTACTCTTTCAATTGAAGACGCAATAGTAGCCTCAACGCAAAGACAGGTATCGTATTTGGAATTTGAAGTTCCATCAATAAGCTCTACTGTCCCTCTTACAATCACCTCCTCTTTAAGAGATGTAGAAGGAAATCCTGCAATAGCTCGAAGAGAAGTTTCATCAATAGAATCAACACCCTCATCACCAAAATTAACATTCGAATTACTAGGACAGGGAAAATTAATTGGAAATAGAATTTATATAAACTCAGACATTGATACGATACAATTGAAAGTTTCTAATGAAAATTCTCAAAAAGAAATAGTTCCCATAACTACAAACCTTATACAATTAGGAAATGAGATAATTAATTCTTTTTCAATAAATTCAAATAATGAACTAATTATTGAGGTTGATGTTTCAGATATTAGAACTCTAACACAATTAAAAGTCGGATTAAATATATTTAACTCAGTTAGTAGCCAGTCTTTATTCTCTCAGCCAGAAATGACATTTGAAATTTATCCAATAGGTAGGACTTTAGAATCTTCTAAAACTCATAGAGTTGTAGCATCTGATGTAAGTCAAGACAATGAAGTAATAGTAGAATTATTATCTAAGTATATAGATTTTTCTTCAATTAGAGTTTCAAATCGAGCCTCATTTAGAGTTAATGGAAATTATGTGTTTATTGATCTTAAAGGTTTACCTACCTCAACTGTAAGTTATAACGACCTCTCAGGAGCATCTTATACATTTCAAATTACTGCTCAAGATAATCGAGATGTGTCTATTAATTATCCTTCTAATCAACAAAATTACCAAACTTTAAGAGTTAATTCTCAAAGAAATACTCATTTTTTAGATTTATACTCTTCAAGTAGAAGTTCTCAGTCCTTATCACACATCACTTCTAATGAAAATATTCATTTCAATTCACATTATTTAGAAGGTTTAAGCAGAAGTTTAATTTCACTTTATGAGCCCTCAAAAAGAAACACGGTGGTGAGTAATGTTCCAATTCAAGAAACTTTTACATTTTCTTCATATCCTAGTATGCAAGTTCCACTCTTTGAAGGTATTGGAGAAGTATTTTACAGAGGAAAATTACAATATGTGCCTCAAGGCCAATCAAGAGTAATTGTTCAAGGTAGAATTCTTGGAAATGAACAAGTATCAGAAGTTAGATTAAATGGAGTTTTATGTTCTACAAGACAAAGATTTTTTGTATGTGACTTGGCAAGAGATGATTATGTTGGTGAGGAACTAGAGTTAAGATTTTATAATTCAAATGGGGTTGAAGTCCCAATTGCTCATAATTCATTACTTATAAGAGGGCCGAGTTCTACAATGAATTTTGGAACATTAAAAAATGTTGAAATTCAATTACAAGGAGAATTTATATCAAATAAAGGAAGTGGAAATGTATATAGAGAAGATGTTACACAGTTAATAACTTGTCAAGATAATTCTAATACTCAAAGTTATACACACCAACTCCTGCCAACCGGGAAATTGTCTATTTCAAAAACAAGTTCAGACTTAGTAGGAGTTGAGATTGAATGTGAGTTAAAATATAAGAATTTATTTACAAGTTCTACAATAAATGGAATCTTCCTTGAAGATGGAACATCATCTTTTACAATTCCAGAAAATGAAGAACAAGATGTTTTATTCACACAATTCCCTTCTAAAGTACTTAATATGGGAAGTTCAATGGGTACTACACTATATCTTAATGCTCAACACACAACAGGAGCTGATGTAACAAGTAATGTTGTATGTAATTCGGCTAGAACAAATGTTAAATTAAATCCTATCTCGGGTCAAAATTTAAATGAGAATGGAAAATTAGAAATAACTCGAGTAAGCAATAATTCTTTTACTTCATTTATTTCTTGTTCTCTTCAAGATGATTCTGAGAAAACGTTTAAAATATTTGAAGTTAATTTTGATAAAATCTCAAATAATCATATAGTTGATGACATTTCTCGTATCAACTTAAATCTAGATACTGAGTTGAGTAATTTACTCACTACAAATGAACCTTTTGCATTTTCAAGAGGAGATTTAGTATTTAGAATTGAGCCTAATGTTGCAGGAAGTTATCGCTTATATATGAATGGAGAATTAGTTAAAACTATACAATACCCAAATATAGAGATAACATTAAATCAAGAAGATTATTTCAATTTAGGATTAAGTGGTGAATTTGATGTTGAAGTAAGAGATGAGGTTAGTACTTCAAATACAATTACAATGAGATTTGTAAGAGTTCTAGGAGCAATTGTAAGTATTATTATATCTTAAGACTAATCTTTTTTTGTAATTAAAAATCAATAGCTTTAAAAAGTCACTATTATTAATATTAAATGATGAAAATAAAAGATTCAAAAGGAAATAAAAAAGATATTTCATCAATATTTCACTCAAAATCACAAGAACTTTTATTTAAAAATATTTTTTATATATTATCATTTTTAATTTTTTTTGTATTTATATGTCTAGCAGTACTATTTTATTATACAATACCAATTTTAGTTGTTACATTAATAATAATTTTAATACTGGCAATAATTAGTATTATAATTATTCAAGAACATCTTGCAAGTATCGTATTTTATATTATAAAAATTAAACAGAGTAGGAAATTAACAAGTAAAGATAATAAAAATAGGAGATATAAAAATTTATATTCTTCAAAAAAAAGTAGATTCATATTTAAAAATACTCCTTTTAATTCAAAAAAATCATTCTCGTTATTATCTAAATTATTTCCAAAAATTACCACTAAAAGTTCAAAAAGTTCAAAAAATTCACATTCTTCTGATACTGATTATCTTGAAATTAAATAACATAAATTTATATATAATCATCAATATATTATACGTATATGTTTACACATTTAAGGTTTAATAGTCCAACAATTTTAATAATAATTATAACAGTTTCAAGTTTTATACTTCAAATGTCGTATGAAAGTTTTACAAACTTTTTAATTTTAAATCAAGGAGACTTATTAAATGCACCCCACACACTACTAACTCATATGTTTTTACATGCAAATTTTAGTCATTTACTATTTAATATGTTTGGGATATTAATTTTTGGTTCACTTTTAGAGACAAAACTTAAAGATAGACATTATTATGCACTATATTTTGGTTCAGGACTCATTGCAGGGTTTGTAGGTAGTTTCATTTATACAGCGGCTTTAGGAGCTAGTGCTGGAGTGATGGCCTTAGTTGGAGCTAGTGCATATTTATTTCCAAATGTAGTATTTTATTTACTAGGAGTTATTCCAATGAAACTTAGAACTCTTGCAATCATTTATTTTGTATATGATTTAATTGGAAGTTTCTTTTTGCCAAATATCGCAAGTGAAGCTCATATTATAGGGATGTTTTCAGGAATTTTATTTGGATATGTTTATTATACAAAAAGATTTAATAATATAAATCCACTTAGTAAAATTAGAAGAATTGAGGCTCATATTAGAAATCCTAAAAAAAAAAATTCTCCTGAGCGCGTAGTAATAATTGATTCAGAAAAATCTTCTAAAAATAAACATTCAAAAGATACTTCTATAAGTTCAGATGAATTTTCAAAAAAATTATATGTAAGTGCTCAGGAGAGTGAGTCGTATTTGAAATCAAATAAATAAATAAATAAACATTTGAATTTTTAATTTTTCACAAAACATATAAATATATCTTAATTTTAAGAATTATGGAAAAGAAAAATACTAATTTCAAAAATTCAGACTCAATTAATAATACTTCTCAAAACGATTATAAAATACTTGATGAAGAAAATTTTCATGATAGTGAGGACTTAATTCAAAGAGATGAAAAGTTAGATAAGTTAGCAGAAGAAAAAATTAAAAAAAATGAGCAGTTTATCGAAGTTGATGAAGAGACTCCAACAATTCCTGATGAAGCAATGCAAGAAGAACTTGAAAAAGAGCAACAACTTCAAAATCAATATGATGAATTGAAAGAGGATTATTTACGTTTAAAAGCTGATTTTGAAAATTATAGAAAAAGAATGCAAGAAGAAAATTTAAAATCAAAAGAAAGAGCCATTTCAAATTTTGTTGAGGATTTACTTCCAAGTATTGATAATTTTGAAATGAGTTTAAAAATGACTCAAGATACTTCAATGTTTATTAAAGGAGTTGAAATGATTCATGAAAATTTATTAAATGTATTACAAAATCATTCAATTTCAATATATGAACCACAAATAGGAGAAGAATTTAATGTTAAAGAGCACGAACCTATTTTAATTGAACATGAGAGTTATAAAGCAGGAACAATTGTAGGCGTTCTTCAAAAAGGTTATAAACTAAAAGATTCAATTCTAAGGCCTGCTAGAGTACAAGTAGTAAAGGAAAAAGAAGAATAATTATTAATGATAATATATAAAATTAAAATAAATATGATTAAAACAAAAGAGTTAGTCAAACAAGAACTCAAAGATTTACAAGAAGAGTTTGAATGCTTAGAATCTCCTATGCAAAAAATGGAGTATATTCTTGATTTTGCAAAAGAAGGAAGTGTTAATGAGGATGTATGTGAAGAACATGAAAATAAAGTAGAAGGATGTGTTACAAGAGCATATCTTAAAATTATTAGTTATGACAATTCTCAAATTCAAGTTCAATATTTTGCTGATGCCTTAATTATTCGAGGATTTTTTGAAATTATAAAACAAATATTAGAAAATTCTCGTTATGAAGAGTTAAAGGAGAATTTAGAGCTGATTAAATTATTTTCATTACATGTTGGACTTGAGAGTTTTTTATCTCCAAATCGAGCTAATGCGTTGTTTAATATTTTTAAAAAAATAGAATACTTAGCTTTAAACTAATATCATCTTAAAAATAACTTCTAAGTTTAACAGAAGTACAATTTTATATAAGAATAATAATATTGGCTAAATGTATAGAAAATAGTTATGAATTCATACTTTTTAGCATCCACAATTTTTTCTCATACTCTTGCATCATTCCTGTTAAAAAATCTTCAGTTCCAACATCTCCTATTTCATCACATTTAGCAATATTCTCATTAAATTTTAAAATTAAATGTTCATAGTCTTGAATTAATTCACTCAACATTTTACTAGCACTCATATCGGACTCTAAACTCTCTTTAAGAGTTGCACACTCTAAAAATTCTTTCATTGAACTTAAAGGCCTTTGATTAAGAGTCCTAATTCTCTCAGCAGTTCCATCTATGTGCCCTTCAATTTCACTATAACTCTCTTCAAAGAACTTATGATATTCTTGGAAATGAGGTCCTACAACATTCCAATGGTAATTTCTTAGTTTTATGTATAATACATGCTCATTTGCAAGTAATACTTTTAATAATTCACACACACTTTTTTGCATAGTTTCATTTTTAATTACGTGTTCCATGGTACTAATACTAGTAGTTCAAGATTTATAAAATATTTTAACTTTTGAGATTTATAGTATTTTTTTCACATTTTTAAATATAATATTAAGACTTAGATTAATGTTTAAAACTTTAAATCTTGAAAATGTACAAAAATATTTTAAAACAATTTAAATTTCACATAGTAAATGTTAAATAATTTTTTCTATATATTAAAACTCTCTTTTTTTAAAGTTTCATTTAAAAGAAAATTTTTTTTATATTTAGCAACCTTACTATTAGTAGCGCTAAGCTTATTTAGATTTTTATTTTATGATTTATATGATTTAACTCAAATTCCTTTTCTAGGATTTATAGATTTAGTAATGCTTTATTTATTTCTCGTTGTAGTATTAAACTTTATAAAATTATTTATAATGTCTACGTATCGTAAACGAAATAAAATTCAAGTTGGGACTATTGATAATACAATTAGAGGAATTGAGAATTTATATAGGGTATTTTTAATATTTGTTTTATTCTTCGCAACTCTGTATTACTCGGGGATTCAATTATTTACATTTTTCACAACATTTGCATTGGTTTGAGTTGCATTTTCATGGCTTTTCAAGGAATATATTGGTAATATTATTGATGGATTATTAATTATTTTTTCAGATGATTTTAAAATTGGAGATTATATTAAAGTTAATGATTACAAAGGAAGAATTAAAGATATTAGATTTTTAAATACTAAAATTATGACTGATGAGGGAGATGTGGTTTTTATCCCAAACACACTTTTATTTCAAAGAGAAGTTGTGAATTATTCAAAAGTAAAATTTAAGAGAATCATTTATAATTTTGAAATTGATAAGTCTTTATTTCCAAAAATTCGAAAAGTTGAAAAATCAATTTTAAGAAATTTACAAAAAGAGTTTGAAGAAATTATTGAAGAAGGTAAATTTAGTTTAAAAATAAACACTATTGACCATGAAGGAGCAAGTCTTAGTGCTGAAATTCCTGTTAAAAAATATGATTTTAGCACTGAATTTGCAATAAAAAAAAATATTTCTCTAAGTGTGATGGAATTTATTGATAAAGAAGAGGATAACTAATTAGTTTGTTTTAAATCGCAACTTTTTAAATACCCTCCGGCCGGGATTCGAACCCGGGTCGCAGCCGTGAGAGGGCTGCATGATTGGCCGGACTACACTACCGGAGGATACTATACAAAATATAATCCTCTTTTTAAATATTGTGATATTTTGGAATCTTTTTCAACTAAATTAGTTTTTAAATATTAAAGACTAGTTAATGTTGATATTTAATTTTGTTTAAGTACAAATAGATAATTTTAATGTCACTATATAAAATTTATACAAATTTTTTTAAATATGATTTCTAAACTTATAACATGAATAGGGCTTTAAGAAGTATATATGTAAGTGTAGTTTTTTTATTCCTCTTACAAAGTATATTTTCCTCCTTCACAATTTATAACTCCGACTTTGAAGAATCACAGTATTTTTCATTTCAAGATTTAACATTTTATGTCGCTTCAAATCAAAATACTTCATTTGAATTTCAATATGATATTGTATTAATTGATAATTCTACAAGTAAATATGTTCAACAATTTAATTTAAGTTCTTGTAGCAATTTTGAAATAATCGAATCATATTGTGTTGAACTAACATTACTTGATTTTATCCATTCCTCTAATGTTTCTTTTATTAGTGCAATTGAATTTAATATTGTACAACTTACATCTCAAAATATTTCAAAAACAATATTTTTAGATTTCATACCCCCCTCAATTGATATAGAATATGCTATAAATTCTCAAACTCAGGAGTTAGTTATTCAAGTTGAAGTGTTAGATAATTTAAATTTAGTAATTTCAAATAGATTATTTGTTGAAGTTGAAGATACAAATTCTCAAACTAGGAAGATATTTAATACCACGTTTCACACTAATTCAACAGATACTCAATTTAACACAACTTTAAGTATAGATTCCCCTTTAATTCATAGAATTATTGTTGAATCAAGAGATGAGGCAGGAAATTTACAACAACGTACACGAAGTTTTGAACTTCAAGATATTTTTCCTCCCCAAATTACATATTTACAAATAATTGATACATTTACAAATCAAATTCAGCTCCATTTTTCTCTTAAAGACGAGTCAAACATTTCTTCTTGGGCTGTAAAATTAGGTTCAAGAGAATATAGAGAAGATTTTTCAACACTTACAAGTTCAAATACACACGGGGACTTTGAGGTTATACTACCACAGATTCCAAGTTCTCAATTCTCGATTTTTGTTGAAGATGAATTCTCAAATTCAAGAGAGTATAATTTTACTTCAAAAATACAAGAAATTCAAATTTCAAATATTCCTCAAATTATTTCAAATACTTTTCAAATTGAAGCTCAAAATGCTCAAAATTGTCAAGTAAGAGGATTTGAAGAAGAGTCTTCAGCACTGTCCTCAAGTTCATTTGAAAATATGACTCAAATTAGTTCAAGTTCATCAACATTTGAGTATATACTTCCAAATTCTATAGAAGAAGGAACCTATAATATTCAAATCGAATGTTCAAATGAATTTATGACGCAACAAGTTAGCAGCAGTGTGGAAATTGATATGACTCCCCCTTCTATTTTAGAGTTTGATGTTCAAGCTAATTCCCAAGGAGGAGTAGATATTAGATTTAATGTTGATAACACAACTTCAAGAGTTGAGATTGAAAAAAATTCAAGAAGATTTACTACTCAAAGAGCTGCAAGAGATTTTCAAACTAATACTCAAGTTGTTTTTACAGATTTTCAAGTTCAATATCCTCTAGAATATACGTATAAAATTATTGCTTTTGATGAGGTTGGAAATCGTAATAGAAGTGAGGAAATTTCTATTGTACCTTTAAAAATGGATCTTGAATTATATTTAGATGTTGTGGAATTTGAAGAGTTTGTCCAAATACAAGTAACTACTGAAGAAAATATTCAAGGTTCAATAAGCCATGATGCAATACTTGAGTCAAGTTCTAGATTTAATAAGTCTTCAATTTTTCAAATACCAACAGGAATTATAGTGTCATCTCAAAGTTCTCAAGGTAGTTCAATTGAGTTTGAAAATTTGCAAGAAAAGGAGTTTATGTTTCTAGTAAATAGGATAGATTCTGATTTTACTGTACGTGTTGAAGTTCAAGATAGTTCTTCAAACAGTAATATGCAAGAAATTCAAATTTCAAAATTAACTCTTGAACATACTATCATAGAAAATGATGTTAATTCTAATTCTCTTCTACAAGGAGTTGGTTCTAGCTCAAATGTAAGTAGTAACTCTACTCAAGTAGATGGAGAAGAAATTAAAGAAGGCGAGTTTTTAGAATTTTCATCTTTAAAAGATACTATAATTAATAGTAGAATATTTACTATATTATTGGTATTTTTAATTATTTTTATAATAATTGTAATATTTATGATACTATTTAGAGTAAATCCGAGTTGGTATAAAAAAATTACAAATTTTGTTGAAAAAGAACGAGCATATAGGGAGCTTATTCAAAAACCAGTTGTTAAAAAAAAATCACAAAAATCACAAAAAGTGTTTCATTTTTCATTTGGACATTCTAAATCACTCTCCTTTGATAAAGAAATTTATAAACGACTTGAAGAGAAAAAAATTCAAGAAACTAAACGTAGATTAGAAGAAACGAAAAGAAAATTACGAGCTCAAAAATTTAATGAGAAAAATAGTTATGAGCAATCTAAATATAATGATTTAAAAATTAGACCTTTAGATATTGATTTTTCAAAAAAATCAACTTCAAAATTTTCAAATTTCTTAAAACAAAATTCTTCTTTAAATAATGAAGTTCAAACTCCTAGTTATGATCAAAAAAATAGAAGTAAAGAAAAATTCACTGTAGGTAATAATTTAGTTAGAAAGTTATTTTCTAATTCATTGTTTAAAAATAGTAAACAAAATAATTCAAACAATTCAAACAATTCAAACAATTCAAACATTCAAACTCAATTTAAAAGTAAAGAAAAGGATAAATCAGATGAACTTCTGGTAAGAGAAATAGATTCGAGTTCTCAAATTCACACTCCAGTTGTGCCTCAAGTTTCAAAAAATTTATCTTCAAAAGTCGATTTAGGACTTGATGACTATTTACAAAAAAGGTTTAAATCTAAAAAGTGGTTTTTACTTCAAAGAGAAGTTGATGAAGAGATTAAAAGGAGATTTTAAAATGAAAAAATATATACATTCAAAAAGTCAAATAGCATTTGAAGCTGTGTTATTATTTTCATTTTTATTAGTCGGTTTAGGAGTAAGTACAGGAGTTGTTGGTTTTTTTATTTCAGGATTTAATGAAGATAATTTAGATAATCAAAGAGATGAGTTTGCCCAATCAATAATACGAGAATTTGAAAATGCGGCATCTTCACCAAATGCTTTTAGAAGAAGGTTTGAAATACCTCCTCATGAACTAACAAAATTTGAATTGGAATTTATAGAGAATATGTCAATTTTTGTTATTAGAGATATTAGAAAATATGGTTCTGAGTCGGTTATAGATTATATTTATGAAATCCCGGGTGCTTTTATATTTAATAAAACATTCTTTTTGGAAATTGAATCTAGCGGCACTTGGAGAGTAAGTTTTAATGAGGATATATTTGAAGAATTAGATAGATTAGATTTAGGTCCTCTAAATGCTTCAATTACATTCTTGGAAATTGGGTGTTATCACCCTTCTAATGTAGGGTCAATTGGAGAAGGTGCTCCTTGTGAGAATATGCTCATCGTAGACAATGATTTATTAAGAGAAGTTGCAAGTAGCTCAGTGGGAGGAGATGAAAGTTTTGAAATACTAGGTCCAGATGGTAATACATATACGTTTGGAAATAGTAGTTTCAATATATTTACGGGTCAAGTGACAGATATGAGTAATTTATTAAGAATTAAGAAGACCCCGTTAATCGGGGTTAGAAAAATGATGTCAATTTAGAGTTTTTCATTTCATC
>JBLKOJ010000017.1:0-11473 GCA_047602745.1 Candidatus Woesearchaeota archaeon
TGATGAAATGAAAAACTCTAAATTGACATCATTTTTCTAACCCCGATTAACGGGGTCTTCTTAATTCTTAATAAAATATACTCTTGATTAATTGAATAAAGCCCTTTTTCTTTTGTGAGAATCTCTTTCATATCACTAAGTGTGTTATGAGTAACTTGTACTTTTCTACCAATTTTAGAAGCTATATCTTTTCCCTGTAATGGCTCAACATACAACTCTGAGAGAATATCAAGTCTAATTTTTGTAAGTGGTAATATATTTTGTATCATACTCTTAATTACATATTTTTATGTATTTAATACATAGTTTTGTGTATTGTATATATATAAATCTTCCTATTTAAACTAATAGATAAACCTTAAACTATACTATTAAAACTATTTTTTTAGTGAAATTAAATAAATCTCCAAAATTCTCCAAAATTATTATAAAGATGCTTCTTCTAAAAATAATTAAATATGTCAAGAGAAGAATTATATCTTAAAAAAATTGAAAATGATGTGAACGAAAAACTCTATGATTTACTTCTCATTCACCTACAAAATGTGCATACAATTCTTCCAAGAACTCATAATAATAAAGAACATATTAAAACACTCTTCCAGCTTTTACACAAAGCACTTGATGATTTAAAATATACCAATAAATTTAATTATCTACAATATTACCGATACTCTTTATATCTCATCAATACAATGCTTAGTTACAAACCTCATAAAAATCATCTCAAATACACCAAACTTGCAATTCTTAACAAATTTACTCAAAATGAAACATATACTATTAAAGACCCAATTCCTCTTCGCTCACAAATGACTGAACTTAGAATTACGTATGACTCTTCATATTTAATTTATCTACTCAAAGAAGTATTCTTACCTCAAAAACTCCTTGACAAAGCTTTGTATGTCTTAATAGCAATTGAACTTGTAGAACCCGATCATCCCCAAATTCAAGAACTCAAAGAACAAATACTTCAACAACTTGAAAAACACTCAAACATTAGATGTCAAGAACCCACTCAACCACCAAAAAATTATATCATCTTACTAGATACTAATATCGTTTTAAGTAAAGTTCTCTATGATGTAGATAATTATAAAATATCACACCCTAATTTAGAAGAATATACAAAAAAAATGGAACTTTGGGGAAATACCAATACCTTTATTATCTCAAAAAGTGCTGAAGAAGAAGTTAGAACACAACTAGAATTTACCATTTCAACTATTAAAGAATTCTGCTCAAAAAATAAACAATTTAATCAAGAACATATCATCTCAACACTACAAAAACGATTTGACACCATACTTTCAAAATACACTTCAAAAGATGAACAAACATATGAATATGAACTCAAAGAATTAGAAGAATTTTACTCAAACTATATGTATGAACTCTACACAATTACACTTCAAAAAATTGAACACAAAAAGCTCTCACAAAAACTCAAAAAACTCGCACACAGAGAAGGACTACTTCCTGAAAGAGGAGATTTACAGCTCCTCTTTGATGCAATTCAACTTAAAAAAACACACAAAAATGTAGCAATTCTCTCAAATGATAAAGACTTATATGAATTTAATACACAACTACAAAAAACATTTAATATTAATATTTACAAATAATGGTATATTCTCGTTTTGTAATACACTATTTAAATTTCATCTTCAAATTCTACAACTAATGGTATTATTTTTTTAACCACAAATTTACTTCTTTTAAGCTTAATATTAGCAAACTCTTAACTTGTTTAAGTTTTTAATACAATTTATTGTTTTTCACATAGAATGATTTTTTTACAATTATAATTTTAAAGTCTTCTTGCATTTACAAGATCATATCTAATTTATGTATTTGTAGGAGTTTTATATTTTTGAATATATTTTTTAATATATGTCTTACTTATATTAAAATATAAAATTAGAAGAAATATGTCACCTATGTATACTCACAAATATATAATAATAAAAATTAAAAATAATACTTATTTTAATGAGAGTTCAACAAGAAATTTTAATTAGCCCAAATAAAAACTTAAAAGCTATAATTGAAGGAGGAGAGTTAATAAGTTTTAATTTTTTAGGTGAAGAATTAATTCACGATAAAAAAAAAGGTTGGAATAATTCAGATACTGAGATGTTCCCAATTGTAGGGCCTACTGAAAAAACTAATTTCAAAATCACAACTCCTAAAGGTGAAGCAATTTTAGACCAACATGGAATTGCACGATTAATTAATTTTCAAAGAACTCATAAAACACGTCAAAAAATTAGATATTCCAAGTTTTATAATGCATATTCAAACTTACAAAATCCTAAAGCAAGTCCTAATAAATTAAACCCTCAAATAGTATTTTGGCCATATGATTTTGAAATTATTAAAACATTAGATATTTCCAATGAAAAACTAACTATTGAATTTATTATTAAGTGTGATACAACAATGCCTTATATGTTTGGATACCACCCTGCTTTTAAACTAAGTGGAAAAAAAGAAGAATTTATTTATTTAGATAAAAAATTAAATCTATATTATGGAGAAGTTGAAGAACAAGGAAATTTTGCTTATCAAGTAAATAATTTATCCACTGTGCAACTTATTAGAAAAGATAGAAATTTGAATATCGAAATAAAAACATACGGATTTGAGAATATGATGTTTTGGACAAATGATTCTTCAATGATCTGTATTGAACCGATTACACATCCTCCATTTACTAGAACACAATCTTATTTTGAGAAGAGAATTTTAGGTCCTCAAAAATTTAAAGTAGAAATTATTCCCAAAAAATTTCAAGAATAAGCACTAATATATTTTTCCCTTAATAATAATTACAAACATACATAAATTCTCAATTTTTATACTAGTTATGAGTGAAGAAATAATGCAAGATATTAAAACAGAAATCCATACACATGCAAAATCTAAAGTTCGAATTGCAATTAATGGGTTTGGAAGAATAGGGAGAATGATTTTTAGAGCAGGATTTGAAAACCCTAATATTGAGTTTGTAGCAATTAACGATGTGGGGGGAATTGAGGGTGCTAAGTATTTTTTGGAACACGATTCTTCTCAGGGAAGATTCCCACATAGAATTTCAATTGAAGGAGATTATTTAGTAATTGGAGATAAACGAGTTAAAGTTATTTCTCAAAGAGATATCAATGAACTTCCCTGGGGAGAATATGATATTGATGTGGTGGCTGAATGTACTGGAATTTTTAGTGATGTTGAAAAAGCGAGAATTCATATTGAAAGAGGGGCTAAAAAAGTTCTTATCTCAGCTCCTGGAAAAGGTGATTGTTTTTATTTTGTAAGAGGAGTTAATGACCATGAGTATCATGGACAAGACGTAGTTTCAAATGGTTCTTGTACGACTAATTCTATGAGTGCATTATTATATGCAATTCACAAAAAATATGGAGTAAAACAAGGAATGTTCTCGACAGTGCATAGTGTGACAGGAGATCAGAGAATCTTAGACTCAGATCATAAAGATTTTAGAAGAGGAAGAGCTGCTCCTTTTAATATTGTTCCAACAACAACTGGTGCTGCTAAAGCTGTGGTGAAATTAATTCCAGAATTAGAAGGAAAATTACATGGAGTGGCTTATAGAGTTCCAACTCCTACTGGAAGTGTTACTGATTTAAATATTGAATTACATTCAAATGTTACAACAAATGAATTAAATGATTTTATTAAACAAATTTCTTCAACTCAACTTGCAGGAGTACTAGAATATAGTGAAGATGATTTAGTTTCAACAGATATTATTCAAAATTCACATTCAGGAATCTTTGATTCAAAATTAACTACTGTAATAAATGGAAATTTAGCAAAATTAGTAGTTTGGTATGACAATGAATGGGGTTTTTCAAATAGAATGGTTGAAGTAATGATAATTATGGGGAGAAGTTAATTAGAATTTTTATAATCCCAAAATTAAATATTTATTTATATAAGACTTATTGATTAATATTTAATCTTAAAAAAATTCAAATATATTTAAACATATAAAAATGGGACATGAACCTAAATGGAATTTAGTAACTTCTCGTAAATATTCTTTTGAAGGAGAGTTTTATCCTCTTGAATTGTATGAGCATGTAAAAGCATATCTTGAAAAAAAGCAATATCATCTAAGTGAAAATGAAGTTGAAATGACTACTATGGATGGAAAAATTAGAATCTTCACACATCTTCAAGCAGCTTTAGAATATAATTTGAGATTTCATATATTAGTTGCTTTTAGTATTAATATGGGGGGAAATATTGTAGACTCTCAAACAAATAAGGTAAAAGGAACACTTGAACTTCATGCAAATACATTTTTTAAAAAATTTTCTTTACTTCATGAAAAAAAAGAAACTCCATTGACAATATTTCTTACAAAGATATATGATACTTATATTAAACCTCAAGCTGCTGAGGATGCAATTATTCATGGAGTTATTGAAATGGCTAAATTAGTAGGAGAAGTAAGAGAACATGCTACTAATTTTAAGAAATAAAGTATTCTATTTAGACATATTTTTTCATAAAAGTAAATATTTATAAACTTATTTTCATTTATTTAAAATTAGCTAAATCTAAATTTTGGCGATGATACTCTTATGTTGATGCGGAAATTATCAGATTTTGCAGTATATTTTTCGAAAGAATTATACTAGTTAAACTTTATTATTATTAATTTAGAGTTTAATATTTTTTATCTTTAAAGGTAAATACGATAATAATGGGATATGTAAAAATCTTTGATTTTTATTTCCCCTTTTTGTAATACATTAAAAAATGGGATAACAACAATCTTCTTTGAAGATTCTTGGAATCCATTTCAATATAATATTAAAATGGGATATCAAAAATATGTTCAAGCGTTGTGGAGGCAACCTAGAGAAAATTTAAAAGAATCTTATAGAACTAGATTAGTAGAATGGAGAAGACAACACTCAATTGAGAGAGTTGAACATCCAACTAGAATTGATAGGGCTAGAAGATTAGGATATAGAGCAAAACAAGGATTTGTTATTGCAAGAGTGAGAGTTAAAAGAGGAAGTAAAAATAATGCTACTCTTAAAAAAGGAAGAGATGGTGGTAATTTAACTACTAGAATTGCTCAATCTAAAAATTACCAGTGGATTGCTGAAGAGAGAGTTCAAAAAAGATTTCCTAATTTAGAAGTCTTAAATTCATACTGGGTTGGGCAAGATGAAAAATCTGTATGGCATGAAGTAATTTTAGTTGATGTGTACCATCCTCAAATTGTAAGTGATGAGACTATTAACTGGATTGTTTCAAATAAACATACAAGAAGAGTTCATAGAGGACTAACATCGGCTGGTAAAAAATCTAGAGGTCTAATGAGTAAAGGACTTGGAGCTGAAAAAGTAAGACCTGGTGTGAAAGCACATGGGAGGCGGTTAAGATAATTAAGAAAATGGCAAAATCACAATTTAGATCAAAAAGAGCAGTAAGCGGTAAAAAATATAAAAATGTAAGGAAAAAAAGATTGGCAGACCTAGCTGGGAGTCCAACTCTTACATTAATTGGTAATCAAAAAGTTAAAGTTAGAAGAGTTAAAGGTGGAAATTTAAAGCAATCTTTATTAAAAACAGAATTTGTTTGCGTTAATGAGAAAGGAAAAACTGTGAAATTAGCAATCAATGCAGTTGCTACTAATCCTGCAAATATTCACTATACTCGGCGTAATGTAATTACTAAAGGAGCTATTGTAAAAACTGAAAAAGGAGATGTTAAAATTACATCAAGGCCCGGTCAAAATGGTGTTTTATTTGGTGTTTTCCAAAATTAACATTTTAAAAGAGGAATAGAAATCTTTATAAACTCAACAAAATTTTTTTAACTTATTGGAGTGTAATGGTCCTGTGGTCTAGTTGGTCTATGACGTTGGTCTTACAAACCGAAGGTCCCCAGTTCGAATCTGGGCAGGACCACTCCTTAATGTTATATTAATTCTAGTTCAAAAAAATCAATACTTAAATTAAATTACTAATCTCTCAAATTACTTAAAAAAATTCTACTGCTTTGATGAATTAAATTTAAAAAAGAACTTTAATCTACATTAGTATGGCTGGATTTGATAAAAGCTTAGATAAAGAGATTTTCTCTACACAAAAAGAATACGAGACTTCAAAGTTAATTGTAAGTATTATGAGTTATAATGAAGGAGAGAAAAAACTTCAGATAGCTCGTGAAAATTTGGATATGAATTCTGGAGAGTGGAGATGGAATAAACTTGGAAGACTCAGAAAGGAAGAAGTAGAAAATCTTCAAAAATTAATGGAAGAAGCTAAAGAGCATATGTAAGTATACACTTGTGTTATTATATAATTTAAACCATTATAATAAAAATCAAGTTGCCATAGGCAACTTAGCAATTATTTATATTCTTCTCTTAAGAAACTATAAATTTTTTCTGCTCGTTTTGCTCCAATTCCATCAACACTCTCTAAATCCTCTTTTGATGCTTGAGTGAGTTGTTCAATTGATTTGAAATTTTTTAAAATTTCTTTTCCAAGTGATATGTTAATTGTTGGAATCATACTAATTACCTTCTCAAGTTCCTCATTGGAGGATATGGAAGATTTATTGGTATGAAGTGAGTGTTGTTTCTTATCTTTATTTGCTCGTTTAGTGAGTGTAAGTATCATCTTCACTGTATCTTTGAGATTTTGTGTGTAGAGAATTGGGATTCTTAAATCAACTGAGATTGCACATAACACTCCTCTAATTAAATTATCATCAACATTTCGTTGAGCATAGATACTTTCATCTCCTTCAAGTATTAAAATAGGTCTTTTGTAATTTTTAGCTAAAGAGATAAGTTGAGGAAGTAATCGTTTATTTAGAATTGAATTTACAAAATCTTTTTTACTCTTCCTCTCAATAGCACATTGTTCTGAAATAACAATATCTCCTACATCAAGTTGCTTTGCTACGACTTGTAAATCTTGTGAGTAATATAGTTCTTTGAGTAAATCATTATTCTCTCTTACATCTACATAAATTGTAGGAGTGAACTGAGTTGATGCTTCAATCTTCTCTTCTGCTTTGCTATTTTGACTAGTGTTCATATATTGATTTAATCCCAAATTTTGAGGAGATAAATTTGAACCCGAGTTTTGAGATATATTTGAATTACTGTATAATTTCTTAAATTCTTCTTGAACTACTTTTAGAACTTTATACATCCTCTTCTCTTTTGCTGTTGCGATATGTCGTGTTGCAATATCTCGTGTTCCTTTGGTGAGCAGTACAAATGCTGAACCCTTATCAAATCTTCCTGTTCTTCCAATTCTCTGAATTGCTCTAATTGCACTTGGAATTGGTTCATAAAATATGACAGTGTCAACTTTTGGGATATCAAGTCCTTCTTCTCCTACAGAGGTTGAAACTAAAATATTAAACTCACCATCTCTAAATTGCTGTAGCACTTGCTTTTGTTCTTTTTGAGACATTTTCATCTCTCCTTTTTTTGCTTGTCCTACAAAGATAGTAGGTTTAAATTCATTAAATTGTTCTAATTCGCTTACAATTGCTTGTGCAGTTTCTCGATATTGATTAAATACAATAATTTTAGAATCGTGTTGTTTTTGAAATACTTGTGAAATTAATTCAACAAGTTTTAATCGTTTTGGATGGACTACTCCTTCTTTAATGTAGTGATATAATACTTCAAATGCTTCTTTAATGTGTAAATCTAGTGTTAAATCTTGCGCAGCTTTTGTTGAGTTTGCATCTTTAAATATATTAACTAAATACGTATGTGTTGCCCCAAAATCTTGACTCTCTAACAATTCAATTGCGTAAGAGAGTTTCATAATACTTGCACACATTGAAATTCCTTTCCACATATTCTCATCCGTATCCCCAGTTGCAATGGTAGTTCTTAATTCTGCTGTGAGTTCAAGTAAATCTCTTTTATAGATCATTGAAATGGATTTTCCTTGAAAGTAACCTAATTCTTTTAAAAATTCTAATCGTTTATTATACGCAGTTTTAAGAAGTGTGATTACCGCCATAATTTCTGAACTTAATTCAACTTCAACAGGCTCAAGGCGTGTTTTTGATACGAATTCTTTAATATCTTTATCTTCATAGGTTTTTACTTCAATGTGTTCAATGTATAAATTTGTAAATGTCGTCATAATTTCTTCTTTACTTGTTCCAGGAGATGCTGAGAGTGCAAGTATTTTGGAAGAATCTTTTAGAGCACTTGCAATAAAGGTATATGCATAATTTCCTGATGCTCTATGTGCTTCATCAAAGACACACAAACTAATGTCATTTGGATTTAGTATTCCGTTAATAATATCATTTTCTATAAGTTGAGGGGTTGAGAAGATGAATCGTTTTTCTTGATATATTGCTTCTCTTTTTATAGGTGATACTTGTCCTGTAAGTGTAATGAAATCCTCTTCATTAATATTATGTAAAGAATTTTGAATTGAAATTTGCTGTTGTTCAACAAGAGGCCGTGTTGGTGCTAGAAAAAGGATTTTTTTATTTGGAAATTTATTTGCGTAATATACTAATAATTCTTGAGCAATAATTGTTTTTCCAAGTCCTGTTGGAAGTACGACAAAGGTATTTTTATCATAGGAGTTATTAATAATAGATGCTTGATACGGCCTTGGTTTTACAGAAGAAGAAATTTGAACACTCATTATACACATATTTTATTGAATTTGATTTATAAATATAGGCATTAGGAGGAGTAGAAAAATATACTTCATCTAAAACAGATATTTAAATATTAAAAAATACTACATAATATTTATGAGAACTCAAATAAGTTTAAAACTATCTGAAAAGATGCTAAATTCTGCAAAACAACATGCAGATTTATATGGGTATGATAACTTACAAGACTTTATTAGAGAAACAGTTAGAGAAAAATTATTTGAAAAATATGAAAAGTTATCTGGAAGAGAAACATATTTAGCTAGTGAAAAGTCTCTTGCTAGGAATTGGTTATGTGAAGAGGAGGATAAAGCGTGGAAACATTTAGAAAAGGAAAAGTAGTACTATATCCATTTTCCATATACTAACTTAAAAGGTCAAAAAATTAGACCTTGTTTAGTATTATCAAATCATATGGATGAAGATATTTTATTATGTCAGATTACTTCTCAAAATATTTCTAGAGATTTATTTTCAATTTCTCTTAGTAAAGATGAAACTAAAAATGGAACACTTCATATTGATAGTTTGATTAGAACAAATATGCTCTTCACAGCTCATAGAAATGATATCATTAAAACAATTTGTAAAATTAATGATTCAAAATACTTAGAAGTATGTAATAAAATAATCGAAATTATCTCAAAGTAATTCTCAATAATGTTCCCATTCCCTTCTCAATTATTTCAAAAGTACTAGGAGGATTTATCTTTGGATTTGTAGGAGGAGTAGAAAAAATATTTTTGAATTTTATTTGTATCTTATAATTTCTACTCTTTAAGTGAGTAAATTATTTAAACAATAATTTGTAGTTTGTATTATGTTTGAAAGAGTTTTTAAAAATATTGATGATACGCTAAGAAAAGATGCTGGATGTTCTTCTGAGTTAGATTATGTTGAGCAAACTTCTTGGATTATTTTTTTGAAATATATTAGTGATTTAGAAAAGGACAGAGAGACTGTTGCTCAGCTTAGAGGGGAAGAATATACTCCTGTTATTGATGAGAGATTTTGGTGGAATAATTGGGCTGCTCCAAAGGATGAGAATGGTAATATTAATCATAATACTGCTCTGAGTGGAGATGATTTGCTTGAATTTGTCAATAATGAATTATTTCCTTATTTTAAAACGTTTAAAGTCTCTGCTCAAAGTCCTGATACTATTGAGTATAAAATTGGAGAAATTTTTCATGAGCTTAAAAATAGAATTCAAAGTGGATATAATTTAAGAGAAGTGCTTAATTTGGTTGATGAGTTGAAATTTAGTTCTAAACATGAACAACATGAAATGTCTCATTTGTATGAGAGTAGAATTGCTAAGATGGGTAATGCGGGTAGAAATGGGGGAGAATATTATACTCCTCGTTCTTTGATTAGAACTATTATTAAAGTATTAGATCCTCAAATTGGAGAAAAAGTGTATGATGGTGCTGTGGGTTCAGGAGGATTTTTAACAGAGGCGTTTGAGTATATGAGAGGAGATGAGCTTTCATCAAGTGAGTGGAGAATTTTACAAGAGAGTACATTTTATGGAAAAGAGAAGAAGGCTCTTGCATATATTATTTCTATTATGAATTTAATTTTACACGGTTTAGAGAGTCCAAATATTAAGCATACTAATACGTTGAGTGAGAATTTGGCTGATGTAGAGGAGAAGGATAGATTTGATGTGATTTTGGCTAATCCTCCGTTTGGTGGAAATGAGAGACCTGAGATTCAGCAGAATTTTCCTATTAAAACTAGTGAGACTGCTTCATTGTTTTTACAACATTTTATTAAATTATTAAAAGTGAATGGAAGAGCAGGAATTGTTATTAAAAATACGTTTTTATCTAATACTGATAGGGCTTCTGTGAGTTTGAGAAAGATGCTTCTTGAGAGTTGTAATTTGCATTCTATTTTGGATTTGCCTCAGGGTACATTTACTGGTGCAGGAGTTAAAACAGTAGTTTTGTTTTTTGAAAAGGGAGTTCCTACAAGAGATATTTGGTATTATCAGTTGAATTTAGGAAGAAATTTAGGAAAAACAAATCCACTAAGTGAAAAAGATTTGGAGGAATTTGCTACATTGTATAAGAATAGAGAGGAGAGTGAGAATTCTTGGATTGTTCCTCTTATAGATGTTGATGAAGAAACGTATGACTTATCTGTTAAAAATCCTCACATTAAAGAAGAAGCTCCTCTTAGAGCACCTAGTGAGATTATTGAAGAGATGCATCTGCTTGATAGCAGGAGTTCAGAGCTCTTAGAAGAAATAAAGAGAATATTATAGAAAAATGAGTTGGGAGATAAAAACACTAGGAGAAGTCTGTGAATTTTCTAATGGAAGTCCACATGAAAAAGTTATTTCTGAAAATGGTAGATTTATATTAGTAAATTCTAAATTTGTATCCTCAGAAGGGAGAAATTTCAAATTAACCAATGAACAATTATCTCCGTTAGTCACAGGTGATATCGCTTTGGTAATGAGTGATGTTCCTAATGGAAAAACACTTGCTAAGTGTTTTTTAGTTGATAAAGATAATACATATACATTGAATCAACGAATCTGTTGTATCAGAAGTAAAATTTTTGATAATAAATTTTTATATTATCAACTTAATAGAAACAAATATTTTTTGGAGTTTGATAATGGAGGAAATCAAACTAATTTAAGAAAAAATGATATCTTACAATGTCCACTTATAGTCCCTCCTCTTGAAGAACAACAAGAAATTGTTGAAAAATTAAATGCTCTGCAAGAAAAAACAAAATTATTAGAAAAAGT
>JBLKOJ010000040.1:0-11199 GCA_047602745.1 Candidatus Woesearchaeota archaeon
TAATTCTCTTTAAACACATTTATCCTGAAATTGTAGAATTTTTAGAAGAGAAAAAGACCCCTAAATTTAGAATTAAGCAAATACAACACGCTATTTTTAAAGAATATATTACACAATTTTCTCAAATCACCACTCTTCCAAAACATCTACGAGAAGAATTGGATGAAAAATTCAATCTAGAAACATTCACACTTATTGAAGCTCATAAAACTACTGAGATTACTAAAATGCTCTTTAAAACTCATGATGGTCAATTTGTAGAGAGTGTGATTATATTTCACAATGATAATAGAAGAACGCTTTGTGTATCTTCACAAATTTTCTGTGCTGTTGGTTGTAAGTTTTGTGCAACAGGTGCTACAACATTTAAGAGATCACTTACCATTAAGGAGATGGTGGAACAACTTGTATTTGCTCAAAGATATTTAAAAAATAATTTTGAAGAGGAGGTTACCAATATTGTATTTATGGGAATGGGAGAACCGTTATTGAACTTTAATGTTGTAAAAGTAGCACTTCAAGTATACAATTCACAAGATTATTTTGGAATTGGTGCTAGACATATTACCGTTTCAACATCAGGAATTTTACCAAAACTAAAAGAATTTATTCAAATGCCTGAACAATTTAGACTTGCAATCTCTTTGCATGCTCCAAATAATGAATTAAGAGATGAGATTATGCCTATTAATAAACGATACCCTCTAAGTGAATTAATGGCATTATGTGATGGGTATGTTGCACTAAAAAATAAGCGTGTGAGTTATGAATATGTATTAATTAATGGAATAAATGATTCTCTTGATTGTGCAAAACAACTTGCAGATTTAATGCAACATAGACTTGCTCACGTAAACATATTAATGTATAATGAACATGAATTTTCAGATTATACAAGGCCTAAATATGATACTGTGATGAATTTTTATAATTATTTAAAATCAAGAGGAATTGAAGTGAGTATGAGAAAATCTATGGGTAAAGATTCAGAAAGTGCGTGTGGACAACTATCAGGACACGCTCAAAAAGAAAAAGATAAACAAAATGCTCTGCAGACAGATAAATCAATAAATGCAGTAATTACCTATTAAGATATTGAGTTTTAGAAATTTGAGTTGATTGTTTTCTCCTTTAAAAAATTTTCTGCTTTTGTAAATAATCTCTTCCTCTTCTCCTCATTCATGTTATCTAAAAGTTTCACCATCATCCCCATTCGAGGATTTTTTAAAAATAGTTCTCGTTTTCTATCAATAAATCTCCAATACAGTCCATCCATAATTTCACACCACTCTTCATTTTTTGAATAATTAGACATTTTACAAATATAATTAGAACCCGCAATATATGGCTTTGTTGCAAATCCTCCTTTATCAATTCCTCCATCACTAAATTGAGACATTGAATAGACATTAGCAGCCATCACCCAATCACTTGAATCTACATACATCTCCATAAACCATTTATATACTTCTTTGGGGCCAATTTCACATAACAACATTGTATTTCCTAAAACCATAAGCCGTTCAATATGATGGTTATACGAATATTTGAGCACTTTTTTTATACTATCATCAACGGGTTCAATTCCAGTAGTTCCCTCATACCAATTTTTTGTAAGTTTTCGAGTATGTTTAAGATAATTCAGCTCACCTTTTTTCTCCTTTTCTTCGTAATTAATATAGTGATAACATCCTCTTACAAATTCTCGCCAACCAATAATTTGTCTAATAAGTCCTTCAACACTTGAGAGTTTAATATTCTCTGTTTCATAATATTCAAGTGCACTATCAACTACTTCTTTAGGAGTTAAAAGTCCAACATTTAACATTGGGGATAAGACTGAGTGAAATAAAAATTTTTCTTCTTTTAAAATTGCATCTTCATATGGGCCAAATAAATCAAACTTATATTTTAAGAATTCATTAAACCAGCTCAGTGCTTCTTCTCGTGTTGTTGGTAAATAAAATGTTTCACTCTTCCCATAATGCTTAGAAAATCTTGAATCTACAAGTTTAATAACATTTTGTAAATGAGGATTTTTTGAGTCTTGAATTGAAATGGAATTATCTTTTGGAAGTGTTAAGTTATTAGGTATTTTTTTCCTATTCTCCTCATCAAAACTCCACTTTCCTCCAACAGGTTGCTTGTGTGAGTCTAGTAGAATATTGAGTCTTTTTCTTTGCCATTGATAAAAGTCATTCATAAATAATCGCTTGTAAGAATCTTTGTATGTAATGAATTCTTCGTGCGTAGTTAAAAATCCATGTGTTGGGAGAATTGATAAACTAAGATTTTCTTCTTCACAAAATGTTTCAATTCTTTGTTTAAAAAAATTGTCTTCAATGTCATAAAGTTGAAGCGTTGAAATATTTGAATTTTCTTTAAGAATATTTTTAATATATCCTTCAAAAGAAAGTTCCTCTTTGGGTTTTTCTCTTTGAAGTTTTATGTATTTGATATTTGCTTTGATTTGTTGTTTTCGAAGTTTCTCTTCCAGTTCATCTCTATAATTTCTCATTGCAGATAAGAAGAGGATTATTTTATGTTTATGGTATTTGAAATGTGTACACAAACTTTCATCTTCAATCATCAAAATAACATCATCATCTTTAATGTTAAGTGGTGTGATATCATCAAATAAACAATTTCCTAAAATAATATGTAAAGTAGAGGAAGACATAATTCAAATGTATGAAATAAGATTTAAATAATTTTGGTGTATAAGGAGGAGAATAATGATAGTTCCTTTGTTATTATTACTCACTTAAAAACTTAATTATAATGAGCTCTTTTTGAATTTAAAATATCTCTTAATGTAATTTTGGGAATGCTTGTATCATCTTTTTCAAAACTATTAGCATTTATATTATCATTTATAAGTGCACAAAGATATTTTTCAAGAAGAGAATTTTCATTAATATTTTGAATTTTTTTTTCTGAAATTAAGTTATTTCTAAATATTCTTGAGCCTAATTGTCTATCTATTGTTTTAAATCCAAATAATTTATTATCTTTATTTATAGAATAAATATTAAAAGAATCTCCTCTTTCTAATCTATCTAAATACTCTGCTCCAAAAAAAATTTCTTCTCCATTATTTAAACTTAAAAAAGCAATTGGAGGCATTCCCTGTTTAAACATATCTAAACTTTGATACTCATTTAAATCAGAGTAGGGAATATCATCTAAAATTGAAACTCTATTAAACCCTTTTGGAATTAATTCTCTCAATTCTTCTATTGAATATTTGCAAAATTCTTGTAAATTAGATTTTTTAGTATTGGGGACAGGTAATGTTGAGGGTTCTTGAATTTTTTGTTCTAGAGTGTCTTCAATTTCATTCCCTTTGATATCGTAAGCACCTAGTGTTAAAGAAGCACTCAATAAACCTGCTGATAGAGTTGGTAATTTAATTTTCATGATTTTATTTATCTGAACTTTATTATATATAAATGTTTGGATTTAATTTTTTAAATGTGACTTTCATATTTTTTAATTTTCTACTCTTTTTAAAAGTCAATTTTATAAATATAAATTCAGTAAAACTATAATGAATACTACATGTAATATTGTTTGGCATAGAAGAGATTTGAGAGTTCATGATAACAAAGCACTATTTCATGCCCTTGAATATTCAATTACTAATTCTACATCTCTTCTTCCTATTTTTATTTTTGACCCGATTTTTTTTAAAGAAGAGAACAGAAATACGTGTGATGATAGAATTATTTTTTTGAGTGAGAGTGTACAAGCTCTTCAAGAAAAATATCAACAATTAGGAATTGAAATGTTAGTTTTATATGGAGATTCAAATGAAGTACTACATATTTTGCAAAATAAACTTACTGCTATAATCTATTGTAACAATGATACCAATATGCACGAAGGATTTCAAAGAGATTATAGCCTTAAAACATTAAATATTCAACGATTTGATAATGATGCAATTTTAAGAAATTCTCAAAATTCACGAGTAAGTTGGTCTGAGCATGCTCAACAATATTTTAATTCTCAAATATATGATAATGAAGAGTTAATTAAAAAATTAATAGAAAAATTACATGAGAAAAAGACATATGAAGAAGATAGAGAAGAAATAAAATCAAAAATTAAAGAGGAAATTAACATTAATAAAAGTTTTCAAATTATCGAACCTGATTTTATTATTAAAAAATATCATCTACAAAAGCAAAAAAAATATAATCAATTAGGAGGAGAAGAAGAAGCAAAAATACAACTCCAATTTTTCTTAAACCATATTGAAAAATACCCTTCTTCAATTTCAAAACCGTATAAATCTCAATTCTTTTGTTCAAGACTTAGCGCATATTTTTCGTTTGGATGTATATCTCTTAAATACGTTTATAAACAAGTTGAACAATTAGAAACAATTAATAAACGAACTAAACAATTTTATCTCACACGATTATTTTGGAATCAACATTTCACACAAAAACTTGAAGACTTTAAAGAATTACCACGAAAAGCAGTAAACCCTATTTTAAGAAAAATTAATGAAGAACATTACAATGAAGAATTCATTGAAAAATATAAACACGCTCAAACGGGGTATCCTCTTGTAGATGCATCAATTACTGCACTTATACAAACAGGTTGGATA
This sequence comes from Candidatus Woesearchaeota archaeon, assembly GCA_047602745.1. Classification (GTDB taxonomy): domain Archaea; phylum Nanobdellota; class Nanobdellia; order Woesearchaeales; family UBA583; genus UBA583. Next base: position 4,622 of record JBLKOJ010000040.1, read on the forward strand.
AATTTTCGTATGAGAGCAATGATTGCGAGTTTTTTTTGTTTTATTTTACATCAACCTTGGAAAATTGGAGCTGATTTTATGGCATATCATTTAATGGATTGTGATATGGCAATTAATTATGCACAATGGCAAATGCAAGCAGGAGTCGTGGGAGTACATCCTTTAAGAATTTATAATGTCACTAAACAAATTTATGACAATGATAGTGAATTACAATTTATTAAACAACAATTACCAATATTTAAATATGTCAAAGAAATTGAATATATTGCACAGCCGTGGAAATACAAACAAGAATTATATAAAAAATATAACATAGTTTTAGGAGAAGATTATCCTCTTCCTTTTGTAGATTTTGATGAAGAAGCAAGAATTACAAGGAGTTGGTTTAAAGAGAGGATACCAGAGATTAAAAAAGCACTTGGAATTCCTAAAGTTAAAAAAAATGCTTCATTATCTAAAAAAAGAACTAATATTACAAAGAAAAAATCTTCTTCTAAATCAAAAGAGAAGTTGAAAGGAAAAGAGGAGAAGAAAAGTTCAAATCAAAAATCACTTCTAGACTTTTGATTAATATTTTGATTAATGTTTCAATTAATTATTTAAATAACTAAAAAATTATTTTTTTATGTCCTCTTTGAATAATTTTATACCAAATATTGAAAAGAAAAGTCAACCTCAACTCCCAGATGGATTTAAATATATTCCTCGATTTTTAAATAAAGACGAAGCAGATAAGTTATACAATACACTAGTTGAAGAAATTGAATGGGAAGAGCGGGAAATTAAGATGTTTGGAAAAGTATATATGCAACCACGACTTATAAAGTGGTATGGAGATAAAGCTTATTCGTATTCTAAACAAGATTTTCGAGCGCAAAAAATGCCTCAAATAGTTGAAAACTTAAAACAAAAAGTTCAAGAATTTAGTGGAGCACAGTGTAATTCAGTTCTTATTAATTATTATAGAAATGAACAGGATTCTATGGGAAAACATAGTGATGATGAAAAAGAGCTCGGCCCAAATCCTACAATTATCTCAGTGAGTGTAGGAGAGGAGAGAGAGTTTGTAATTATTAATAAATATGCGCAACAATCAAAGATTCTTACCACTCCAAATTCAAAGAATTCTAAGGGTACAAAAGAGAGAATTAAAATTAATTTAGAACATGGTTCATTATTAATTATGAACAAAGATTCACAACATAAATTCTGGCATGAATTACCAAAATCAAAAACCAAAAAAAGAGGAAGAATAAATTTAACATTTAGATATATTTATTAAAGAATTATTTTAAAAATGGAATGGAGAGTGGGTATTCCCAAACAATTCCTTCATTTGCTTTAATTGCTGCTATAATTGAAAATATAATATTTATAATATATAACACAAAAAGCATTAACCCAAATATTGGAGCTAGAATAAATCCTATTAAAATAACCATAAGTAATACAGAAACTCCAACTAATATTACTGTAATTGCTATATAAATAAATAAACTAATCTGCCAATTTAGTGCTTTTTTACATTGAATTTTCAAATATTTATTTTCACTTGCTAATAATATTGCAAGAGGTACTATTAAAGGAAGTAGTAGTCCTGATAAAATACCACTTAAATGTACAATTATGGAGATAACTTTAATTTCATTAGTTTGATTTTGAGAAGTCATATTTATGTCTAATAGAGTTATATTTATATTTCTTTACTAAAATAAGGTATTATTTTAAAAATGTAATTGAGAGAGGATACTTCCATGTATGTCCCTCTCCTGCTTTAATTGCTGCAATAATTGAGAAAATTAATCCAAGTATATATAGTAATATTGCTAAGATAAAAAATAAAACCATAATACCTACTCCAATTATAGAATATATAGATGTATCTATTCTAAATAATAGTATTGAAATAATCATAAGTATTACAAGAAAGATGACATAAATTATTACACTTAAATGCCAATTTAGAGCATTTTTAGCATGTTCTTTTACATCTCTTTGACTTGTTGCAAAGTAGATAATTAAACTTCCCAAAATTCCTATAAAAATTCCTAAGATATGTGTAAGTACGCATAGAGCAGTATTATCTTGAGCTTCTTTTGAAGATGTTTTTGGAGCAGAATTTGAGTCATCTTGTGTCATATACTAATATTTAAAATTTAAATGTATTTAAATATATGTTTTTTTATTAAAATGTCTCATAAATACAGGAATGAGAGGCAGAATTGCAATAAATATAATTACTATGAGTATTTGTGTTGTCCCAATATCTTGAGGAGATGAAATCGTTGCGAGTTGTTGTCCTGCGTATGCAAATAGAGTAGATGCTGGAATTGAACCCAACAAAGCTGAGAGAGCAAATTTTCTTTGACTAATTTGAGAGATTCCTCCTAAAATGTTGAGTAGAAAATAAGGAAATACCATCAAAATTCTCATTGATAAAAAATAATAGATCCCAAATTCTCTAATTTCTTTTTCAACTATTTCAAGTCTATGTTTAAATTTTTGCTGATAAAAGTCTCTAAAGAGATATCTTGAATAATAAAACCCAACCATTGCACTAATAAAACACGCAAAAATATTGACAAATACTCCTCCTACAAATCCAAAGATAAATCCTCCAAGTACTTTTGAGACAATTGAAAAGGGAATTGGAACATTATTGAAAATAATTACTGCAAATGTGAATAAAAAAAATGAGAGTAGTAAATTTTCTTGACTAAATACTTTAATTTCATCTCTATACTCAATAATACTCTCAAAAGTAAGATATTGATAAGAGATAATACTTACAATGAGAATAAGAAAAAATAGTACTATTCCAACTATAAATTTTTGAGTGTGTTTTTTAAGCATTATAATATACATAGAAGGAGGATTTTATTAATATATTTATTCTATTTCAAGATTATATTTCAAGTTTTACTAAAGCTTTGCATTAAAGCTTTGAGTATAACTGCTCTTGAAATGATATAAATGTTTCTCTAATTTTATTAACATCCCCTAAAATTCTTACTGCATCATTGTAGGAGTGATATTTAATTTTTAATAAATCGGGGAGTTTCTCTTCATTGAGTTCTTCAAATCCTTTGTCAATGTATTTTGAGAGAATGAATTCAATAAATTCTTGTTGTTTTTGTGTGAGAGTATCAAGTATAAATGGTTTAATCTTCTCAACTCTTTTTCTTCTTGTAATTGGTTCAATATTAAAGGCAATATATTCAAGAACATCAAATAAATCGCTGTTCTGGGCTTGTACTATTTTTTGAAGTCCTTTTAATTTTTCTAAGTCATATCCTTCTTCACTGAGTTTTTCTAAAAGCTGTTTTCGAGTATTAGGCTTAGACCATAATTCTCTAAGTTCATCTTCACTTTTGAAAAATGAGGGTAAATCTCCATATAAATTTTTAATAAATTCTTCTGCAGAGATGGGTTTTCCTTCTTTATCAAAAAATAATGTTGTACTCATATGTTGAAATTCACGCACTGCTCCTTCACCAAGTTTAATTTTGATAATTTGTTTTTTTTGGTATTCATTAAATTCTTCTTCTGCTCCTGAATTGGTGTCCAAGATTTTTTTTTGGATTTTCTTTTTATTTTCTTCTTCATGTAATGAAATTTCATCAAGAGGTTCACCATCCCAAGTTGGATCATTAAAATTATGATGTGCGTCTACAAAATCATAAATTGTGAAAAAATCTTTCCCTTCATAAAGTCGAGTTCCTCTTCCAATAATTTGTTTAAATTCAATCATTGAGGTAATGGGTCTTAGTAAGATAATGTTTCTAATATTTTTTGCATCAACTCCTGTTGAGAGTTTATGTGAGGTTGTAAGTATTGTTGGAAGAGATTTATCATTTTGTTGAAATTCTCGCAAAAATTGTTCTCCTAGCTCTCCATCATCTGCTGTAACTCGAACACAATAATTCACATGTGAATTTTTTTTACATTGATTAATTAAATCTCTAATTAATAAGGCGTGTTCTTGATTTGCACAAAATACGAGAGTTTTTTCTTGTTCATTAATTTCATTCATAAAAATCTCAACAAGTTTTCTTTCTCGTTGTTCTATTTGAATATCTCTATTAAAATTAGGGATTTGGTATATTTTCCCGTGTTCAACTTCTCCTTGCACAATTATATCTTTTTGAGAATAACTATATGTGTCAAGAGTGGTGTTTATTCTTCTCACTCTAAATGGTGTTAAAAATCCATCTTGAATACCTTCTTTTAGAGAATATTGATAGACAGGTTTTCCAAAATACTTGTATGTATCAACATTATTTTTTCTTTTAGGTGTTGCAGTAAGTCCTATTTGAACTGCTGAGTCAAAGTGTTCTAAAATAAATCTCCATTGACTTTCATCATTAGCTCCTCCCCTATGACATTCATCAACAATTATAAGATCAAAAAAATCTTGTGGGTATTGTCCAAAATAAGGTTTTTCATCTTCTCCACTCATAAACGACTGAAATATGGTAAAAAATATTGAACCATTAGTGGGAACTTTATTTCTTTTTTTAATTTCTTTGGGAGTAATTCTTACAAGTGCATCTTCTGGAAATGCACTAAATGCATTAAAGGCTTGATCAGCTAAGATATTCCTATCAGCTAGGAATAAAATTCTAGGTCTTCGTTTTTCATCTCGTTGTACATTCCATTTACTTTGAAACAATTTCCAGGCTATTTGAAATGCTATTGCTGTTTTTCCAGTTCCTGTTGCAAGTGTGAGTAATATTTTTTGCTTATGCTCAGCTACTGCATCAAGTGCTTTTGTAATTGCAATTTCTTGATAAAATCGAGGTTCATAATTTCCAGAAAGAGGAATTGAGTTAAATTTTTCCTTATAATATTCAACTTGTTTTTGTTGTTTAGTACGAATTTTTTTAACAGGGAATGTCATCTCCCACAGTTCTTGAGGAGTTGGAAAATTAGTAACATATTTCTCTTCTCCTGTTTTCATATTAATTTGATAAATTTCATCTCCATTCGTTGAGTAGGAGAATTGAATATGCATTTTTTGAGCATAGAGTTTTGCTTGTGCTACTCCAAGAGTTGCTCCTTCATCTCTTCTTTTTGCTTCAATAACTGCGAGTTTTTTTCCTTTATAGGTTAGAATATAATCAGCAATAAGAGGCTTTTCACGAGGTTGTTTAGTTCTAATTTTTCCTTTTGTAATGTGGTACTCTCTTGAAACTTTGGATTCTTCTACTATTGACCATCCTTTTTGAGATAATTTAGGGTCAATTAGCTCAGCTCGTGTTTCAGCTTCATTCATAGTTTATTCAAGAGTTTTTTATTTAAATAGTTTGTGGGCTTTAAGAGTTGATAGAGGAGATGAAAATGATAACAAAAATTTATAAAAATCAACATATTGTATAATTTATCAGGTAAAACCATTAAGTCAGAGTACCTTAAGGTGTCCACTTTTCAGGACTATATGGTGCTGTACTTTTATTCTAAGTAACGAAAATTAATAAATATCATTCAATTTGAAACATTTGTAAAGGAAATGGTAAAGGAGATATAATTAATGGTAAATCTCCTATAATTTTATAAAATGGTTACAAAAAATTTTGATTATGTAGAGTCTATTTCTGATAAAGAACAATTAGAAATTGAAACATTATATGGTAAATCTCCTTCTAATGATGAAATAAATTTAGATGATTGTGTTGAATTGTAATTTTTTAAATAATAAAATTGTAAAATTGAAGAGTAATAATAAAGTTTTATAAAGATAGAAGTATTAGTACTTTTATCAGGTAAAGCCATATAGTCCGGATTCCTTGAGGTGTCCACTTTTCAGGGCTATATGGTTCTGAACTTTTTTTAAAAACTAAATGAGTTAATTGATTTAATTTTAATGTAATATTTGTTATCATTAGATTCATATTTCTGAAATATTGACCATGATATTAAATCAACACATTGTAATCCTTCTACACTAAATGAATCTTTATGTGAAATTGAAATATTATTAATTTTAGAGTTTATATATAGTTTTTCAATAAATCTTTTATTGAATTCACTTCTTTTGTATGGAGAGTCTTTTGAATTATCTATAATTATCTCTAAATTTTCATTCTCAAATATTAAATTTTTAGCAAGTTCTGATGCAACTAAATCATAAAAATAGTTAGAATTTAATTTGAGTTTAAAATTATTTATTTTTCTTTTATTGACATATATATAATGTACTTCATAGTTTTCTATATTAGTTATTTCTTGGAGAAATACTTCTCTGAGTAAATCTGATGATGAAACTGCTTTAATTTCATTTGCAGTGTGTAATTCTTTTTTAAATTTTTTAGTTCTTAATTTTTTAATTATTCTTTTTAAAGGTCTTGTATCTTCAACTATTAGAGCTGTAATAATTAAATATTTAGAACTTCCTTTTGAAAATCCCAAATTTCCACTCTCATCAATGAAAATATATTTTGTCATTTATTCTCCTTCTTCTCCTCCTCTAAATGCTCTTTGCAGAATTGATTGTCGTAGTTCATCTAAATTTGATAATTTTTTCTCATAGACTTTTTCTAATAATTTTGTTTTTTCTTGCAGAGCATTTAATTTTT
>JBLKOJ010000041.1:0-11037 GCA_047602745.1 Candidatus Woesearchaeota archaeon
AAATTAATTTAGAGCTTCAAACTCTAATTTATCTCCTTCAACAATATTTCTATTTTTAATTACTCTTGGAGTAAGTCTTACTTTTTGAAGTTGTTTTAATGCTTCAAATGTAGCACTCATTAAATTAATTTTATTTCCAGTAGTTCCAGTAGTTCTACTCCAAACATCTTTAATTCCAGCAAGTTCACACATTTTAGCAACTTCTTTTTCTGCAACTAAACCTGTTCCCTTAGGAGCTGGAATTAATTTAACAGTTACTGAACCACATTTTCCTTCAACAGCGTAAGGAATTGTAGTAGGATCTGAACCAAATGAACCCCAAGAACCAGCTCCTCTTCTAATTAAAATTAAATTTTGTTTAGATTTTTTAATAGCTTTATCTCTTGCAGGAACATTTTCTCTTGCTTTTCCAAACCCAAGTCCAACTACTCCATTTTTATCTCCACTAATACAAACCATGGAAAAACTCATAACTGAACCTTCTTTAGTCACTTTTTGTGTAGCCTTTGGCGGTTTTCTCTTTCCTCCTCCAAATTTACCCTTAGCTTGACCTGTATTTACAAACTCAGTTGCTAAATCAGGAACTAAATGTTCAGTAATCTCTGCTTCTAAAATTTTATTTCCTGATCTAATTACATCTTTAATATCAGTAAATTTACCTTCTTTAACATCTTTACCTAATTGAGTTTTAGGAGTCCAAATTTTTTCAACAACTTCTTCTTCTCTTCTAGGTCTTCTCTCTCCTCTTTGTTGGTTTCTATCAAATCTTCTCCCACCACCATTATTTGGTCCTCTTGAACCTCCTTGTTGTCTTGGTTGTCTTGATTGTCCTTGTTCCATTTTATTTCATACCTCCAATTTTATCCTTAACAGCAGAAATTACTTTTTGAGCATCTTTTGAAGATAAATGTTCTCCATTTAATCTCTCTTCACTAGGAAAAACTCCTTCTCCCACTCGTACATTTAATCCACCATCAATAAGACCTTTTACTACTGCAAATAATCTATTTCCGTATTGAATTCTTTGAAGTCCAAAATCAACAATAACTTCTTCTTTTACTCCTGCTTTAAGAGCTCTTTTAGCTGCTAGCATTCCAGTTAAGTAAGCTGCAACAATATTTCCAGTATGAAGAGTATACCCCAAAGTCACTAAATCTCTAGCTCTTGCTGAAGTAATAATATTATCCCCAACACTTTGATATACTGTAATTTGAACAAGCATACCATTATTAGATTTTCTAATTACACATCTTGGTAATTTAGATTTTAATAATTCTAATCTTTTATGATAGTTAGTTTGTCCCCTAACCCTTCTATTATATTTAAATACTCTATTTTTATTAATATTTCGAGCCATTTTTAATTAATTTAATTCTTTCCTCCTTTAGAATCTTCTTTTTTCATCTCTAAATTATGTTGCTTAATATACAACAAAATGTGTTTTTTATTACGAAAGAAATTTCCTTTTGCTTTTCTATACAAATCTCTGTATACTTTACCATCAATTCTTTCACCTTCTTTTAAATTTAGTAACAATTTTCTCATTGCTCTAATTTTCTCAATCCATTTTGTTTTACTTGAAAGTCTTGCATTAGCAGTTCCTTTTCTTGAACCTTGCCCTTGTCTTCTTCCTTTCTTTTTTTGCTCTGCAATTTTATTAGCTCGAGTTCTAGAATTTCCTCTCACAGGTAATTTTGAAATTCTTCCTTCTTGAACTAATTCTCTAATGTTCTCTCTTGAAATAATTTCTGAAAACTCTTTTTTATCAACATCAGTATTAATACTAAATTTAATTCTTTTAGGTGAAATTCCAAGAGTTCTTGAAGCTAATTGTTTTTGAGATTTTAATTTCATTTCTTACTCACCTCTTTTGTTTGACTACTTGAACTTGTAGCTTTTACACTTGCAGTTTTTGTTGTTGTAGTAGTCGTTGTTGTAACTTTTTTATTTCCAGAAGAACTTACTGAAGTACTTGGAGCAGGAGTTGCTGTTGATGAAGCTTTTTGTTCATCTTTTTTCTCAACTGCTTCATTTGTTTTTTTATCTGAGAACTTATCTGATTTTTCTTTATTAGATTCATCTTTAGACTCTTTAGCCGCTTCTTTATTAGAATCCTTCTTTGAGTCTTTAGTTACTTTTTTAGTATCTAATTTTTTCTTAGTGTCTTTACTACCTTCAGATTTCTTTTTAGATTTAATTTCCTCAATTTTAGCTGAAATATCTTTCACATTACCAATTGAAATTTTTTCTTTTAGAGCAAATTCTAAAATTTCTAATTTTTTCTTATTTCCAACAGTAGTTGAGATTATAGGTACTTGAGTTTTCAAATTTACTAGTTGAAGTTGAGCAATATTTGCAATAACTACTTCAAACAAACCATCTCTATTAGCACCTCTTACTTCTTTAGGAGAACCATATCCTACTTTAAGCATTCCAATATGTCCTCTTCTATTTCTTCTACTTTTATTACCCATCCCCTTAGGTCTTCTCCAGACATCATTTTTTGCAAGTTTAGCAAATTGATTTGATTGTCTTCTCCTGTAAGTTGGCTTTCTTTTTTTAATTGCCGTTCTAATTTCTAATTTAATTTTATCTGCCATCTTTTATTTCTCATACATATGCTCTGTGTGGTTTGTTTGTAATATAAATACCATCTTGAATTACACGTCTATCTAAATGTGTAATTCTCGTACTTTGTTCAATTAACGCTGCAATTTTTCCACACTCTTCTTTATCAATTCCAGTAACTGTAATATCTTCTCCTTTGACTTCAACTTTAACAATATCTTGAGGAATCTTAACTACTCTTGGAACTTTTTCCCCTAAAAAATTTTTAACAACAAGTGTTGAATCTTTAAACTCAACTGTCATAGGAAATTTTGCATACACTACTTTTAATTTATATTCAAAACCTTGAGTTACTCCTGTAATCATATTATTGATGTGTGCTCGATATGTTGACATAATTTTTTTAAGTTTTTGAGTAAATCTTGAAGAAGTAATTCTAACTTTACTTTCTTCTACAATTATTTCAACATTTGGAAATCGTAATTTTTTAGTGACCTCTCCTTTCTCTCCTTTTACTGTAAGGTTTGGAAAATTATACTCAACTTTAACTCCTTCTTGAGGAATTTCTACTGTATACTCAACACTTCTCCATTCTTTTGTTGGAATGGGCCGAGTTTTTTTAACAATTTGTTTAGTAGTTTGTGCCATTTTTTTTATATTTTACATAGCCTAGTAACAATAAGCTAATAGTGCACCTCCAACATTTTGTTCTTTTGCTTGATCTTGAGTTAAAATACCTTTATTAGTTGTAATTAATAATACACCAAAATCTTTAGCAGGCAAATATTTTCTCTCATACGTTTCTAATTCATCAACTTTAATTGGATATCTTGGTTTAATAACACTACACTTGTTAATATTTCCAATTAAATATACTTTAATCATTCCTTGCTTATTATCTTGAATTTCTTCAATTTCCCCAACATACTCATATGTTTGTAATTGTTTCAATAATGAGAGTAATAATTTAGATTTTTTTAAAATTACAAATGAATGTAACCCTTTAACTGCATTATTAATTTTGGAAAGTGAATCTGCGATTGGATCATTTAGTGCCATTTTTAATTTTGACCTCCTAAATTAACAATTGCAACGAAAAATTTTAATTTTGACCTTGCCATTTTCAATCTAATTTCTTGAACCCCACTTTTTTTGCATTAAGTCTAAATGTTCTCCTACAAATACTTAGACCATATTTTCTAATAACTCCTCTTGAAGTACCAGTAATTTCACATCTTGAAACTCCTTTTCCAAACTTTCTTTCTTTTGGTTTATTGTGTTTAATATATTTTGCCCATTTAGCTGGCTTGTTTAGGAGCTGTTTTTTTACCTTTGAATAATCTTTGCTTGTCATTTTATTGTACACTCACCCCAAATTCATTGTTCATAAATTCAACTACTTCTTCAGGTTTAATTTTATGCCGTTGTGGTATTCTTGCTTTTTGTATGAATCTATTTCTAATTCTAAATCCTGGTCTTTTAAATGTAGCCATAACTTCAAAACCAATAATCCCTATGTCTGCGTCATACTTCATTCCAGACAAATCCAAATACTCGTGAACTCCAATTGAAAAGTTCCCATATGTATCAAGTGATTTCTTTGAAATTTTGTTTCCTTTTGATCTTAGTACCCATTTCAAAAATTCGTGTGCATCTTCTCTTCTAAGTGTAACTTTATATCCTATTGCTAAACCAGGTCTAATTTGCCAAGTATTTAATCTCCTCTTAGCATTACATTTAACAGGCGTTTTTTTAGTAATCATTGATAATAATTTCTCAGCTTTAATCATTCCATTTTTATCATTACCTACACACATATTCACCGTTACTTTATCGACACTAATTTGTTTCATAAGATTTACTACTACTTTTCCTTGTGCCATTTTAGTCTATCCTCCTTTTAGAATCAACTACAAAGCAATATTTCTTTGCAGTAAGATGGTCCACTCCATCAATTTCTAATTGTACTAAATCTGGAGCAACTCCATTATAATGTGTAAAATCTTTAACAATTCCAAAAAGTCCTTTATATTTTCCATCCATAATATAAACTTGTGATTTTTGAGCTAAAGGCAATACTGACGAGATTTTTCTTGTCTTAGTATCTACTACAATAGTTGAATTTGTATCAATTTTTTTAGCTTCTTTTACATCAACTAAGATATTAAATCCACTTAATGTGTTAATTTGAACTTTTCCACCTCTAATAAGAGTTTTATTAGTAACTTTTGTATATATATTTGAGTCTTTAATCTCGATGATTTTAATTCTTCCCTTAGTATCAAAGATAAACGAATATTTTTTATTGAGTTTAGTAATTTCAACTACATCAAAAAGACCAATTGGTGCTCTAATGTCTTGAACTACTTCCCCATTAATTAAAATATATTTTTTATAAACTGCATACTTTGCTTCTTTTGTCGTATATACAACTTTTAATACATCTCTTAAAAATACAGACACAGGAACTACATATTTTCTTTTCATTGAACCCGGATTAGGTCTTGTTGCAAATGTCTGAGTTTTTCTAAAAGTTGGCCAAGCTGTAGGCATTGAATGTCTTTTTAAATGTCTTCTATTCACCATTTTTAATTTTTAGCCTCCTTTTTATCTTTTTGTTTACTTGACTCTTTAATTTGTGAGGCTCTTTTTTCGATTTTAGCTTTTCTAAGATCATCACTTAAATCAAGTTTTGTAATCATTACATTTGAAGGATTAATTGGGTACATTACTTTTGTACCATCTCTTTTCAAAAGTTCTGCTCCTTCTACTTTAACCTTGACTTTTGCTAAATTTATACTTGCAATTTTACCGCTATGTCCTTTAAATTGACCCGTTGTAATAGTTACAGTATCTCCTGAACGCACAGGAATATTTCTAATCCCATAAGATGTTCTCAAATCACTACTAAGTGGAGCACTCATAAATTTGTGTCTAATATGATTTGGAGCATTATGTCTATACTTCCTTTGTTTTCGAGTTTGAATTGAACTCTTCCAATGTATTGAAAATTTTCCTAATGCCATTTTATGCTATCACACTCGCAATTCTTGCAACTTGAGGGAACCTCTCAGCCACTTCTTTTCCAACTACTCCCTTAACAACAGTTCCTTTTGGAGCACCTTTATTATCTTTTAAGATAACAGCAGCATTACTCTCAAAACTTACGACCATACCATCTAATCTTCTATATTGTTGTTTTTGTCTTACAATTACTGCTTTTACAACTGTGTGCTTAATATCGGGCCTTCCTTTAGTAACATGAGCTGTCACCATATCTCCCACCCCCGCACACTCAAGCATTCTTTTTACAGTTTTATATCCTTGAACGCTAATTACTCTTAGTTCTTTAGCTCCTGAATTATCAATTACTTGAACTCTTGCTCCAATTGGAATTCCTCTTGAACCATTTCTTTTAATTGCTTTCATTTTCAGCCTCCTCTTGAGTTAAAACTTTTAAAACAGCAAAATGTTTAGTCTTTGAAAGAGGTCTTGTCTCACCAATTAATACTAAATCTCCTTTTTTTGCATTAATCTCAACTGGGTTGTGAGCTGCAACTCTTGTTTTTGATTTCAAATATCTTCTAAACTTTTGAGATTGAGTAATATTCTCCCACTCAACTTTAACTGTTCTCTGCATTGAATCTGAGACTACTGTCCCTACAAAAGTTTTTCCTCTAATTGAAACATCTCCTGAGAATGGTGATTTTTTATCAACTTCATTTGATGTATTTTGAGGAAAATTTTCAATATTGTATCCTATTGATTTTTTCATTTTTTATCTTTGATAACGAATGAATTACAAGAACGTTAGTATCTCTTTGCCTTAGCAAAGCATAAGAACAAATCTTGATTTGTGTCTCATGTGTGTTTTCATTTTTTAATTTATTTGATATAAATTTGATGCTAAATTTAAACTTAACATAAAGTATTGTACTTACAACACATACTTGTCTTGCAGTATACATTACATGAATTTTGAAAATTACCGCTTGAAAACAATTCCAAACGCTTGTAACATTTCTGTATAATATGTTGTAATGTACTTTATACAAACACAAATGACTTTATAAATATAATGGAACAAGTAAAATTTATCAATAGATTAATACAAGTCTAATGTACAATGTTATATAATTACAATTCTGAGCAAAAATTAATTGGTAAAACCTCCGAAGAAAAAAAGAGATATCTATATTTGATTACTAAATTTTTTGAAGGAGAAACCTTATGGGAAAGAACAAAATTAGAACAAGAAGGTGGTCTAATTGAGAGATGTATGGGTGAATGTTCATCTGAATTTTTTGGAGATTATTTTTGTCTGGCTTCATCTAAAAACAATATTACATGCCCTTACGCCAGAAATAGAGTTGAGGGAGGAAATCCTTATCAAATCTGTAGTTATTTTAAAGAATTACATGAACAAAATCCACGTTCAAATCTCGTTTATGAATTGTTTCAAAATCCTAGAAGATGCTAACTGATGTTAAAATTTTTAAATAAATTATAAATAATAATCTAAAGAAGGTTGAGAAGGAAATCTACAATTATGTTGAGGAGGAACTATAAAAAAGTGCTTTCCCCTTGATAAACATGAACTGACTCGTAATTTGGTAGTCGTTTTGAAAGTCTATTGGGAATTAAAATCCTTCCCTTATCATCTAAATTATAAAATTTAAGTCCTTGAGGAATATCTTTATCTTTAAGTGTCCAATATCTTGGACTCAAACCCTGAATTATTGGAACTTCATCATTATCTTGATATGTTATAAAACCTATCCTTGGATCTTCTATATTTGTTCTTAGAAAATCAATTCCTAAATTCACTCTCCAATCATTTGGTAATTTAGTTCCACAGTATTGAACATTTTGGTTTTCAAATACTTTTAATAATCTTGACTCCAAATCTTCTATTGAGTAAATAGGAAACTTAGGATAACTTACAGGTTTTTGATGTGAAATTCTTTGACTCATTTTCAACGAAAGTATATATGTTACTGAAAGTAGTGAATAAAAATATATAAACATTTGCTTTTTAATGAGACAATAATTAGCAAAAAGATATTAACTCAATAATTAATTCAATAATTAATTCAATAATAAATTTAATAATAAAAAATACTAATATTGAAAACTCTAAGAACCATTTACACAATTAAAACCACCTACTTAATTTAAATCACAAACTTGTAAAGCATCATAAGGTTTTAAAAAAGTCCAAGAATTCTTATAGGCATCATCTTTTTCAGGAATTAAATCTATTCAAAAAAATAGAATATGCCCCTGTTTTGTAATTATTTTGATAACTAAAAAAGGAGTTCTTGGCATAAATGATTTATTAAAAAAGGAATTGAAGTTATTTTTCCAAATTTATAAAATTGTAAACCTGTTTGAGTTATTAGATTAGCAATTGAAATATTATGATATACTTTAAAATTAATTCCCTCATTTTTAGCCCTTAATAAAAGAAAAGTATAAGTTGTAGCAATTAAAGGGACACCCATTATGAGAAAAGAAATTTCTTCTTTCTTTGATTTTTCAAGTATTTGTTCTTCAATATTATTTTCTATTAAATTTCTATGAGATAAAATTATTTCTTTATCTAAATAAGTTTTAAATCTTCTAATAAATCTTGATAAAATGAAGTATAATACTCTAAAAATACTTTTTGTGAATTTTTAATTATTCCTCTTTGTTCTAGTGTTATATTTTCTTTTTTATATCCAATACCTATTAAATGTAATATAATATTAAAGAGAATTCATCAAATCTATAAATTTAAGTTTAAAGATTTATTTTAAATTTATATAAGAGAACCTCTTCTAAATATTTCTCTTTGAGATGGAACCCCATACTCTACCTTAATTGGTTTCCCTAAACCTTCCTGATAACCTCTAAGATAAGAATTTGTCATCTCTGAAGAAACATTTCTTTCTAACATATCTCTTTGATTCATTGATGGCAGTAGTGTTCTTTGAAAATCCTCGCTGCAATCAAGAATATAAAAACCTATAATAATTCCATTTTTAGTAATAGGCATTTGTTCATCGGCATCAATTAAATATAATTCATTATCTGGAGTTAAAACAGTATCATCAAAAGAAACTGAAAAATGTGGATGATAAAAACCAGATCTTATCATTGTCCCTTCAATTCTTCCTCTTTGATTATAAATCTCTTCATCATCAGGTAATCCATGTGTTCCATTAATCCTTTCAAACCTACCTATTTGTTTAGAACTATCAAGATATCCTAAAAATTCGGGAGTATTTATTCCTTCTGATTTAAATTTTTCAAACCTTAAAATTTCTTCTTCCAAAGTACAATCTCCTCGTTTTTTAGTTACTTCTGTATCTCCTATAAATAAAACTCTTGATTTAATCATTGTAAACTTAATAGTTTAAGATAATTTAAAAATCTGCCTTATATTCTTAAAATTCAATTAAAAATTTAAAAAATACAAAAAGTTAAAGTAAAAATTTAAAAGAAAAAAAATATTTTACTAACTTATATGTTAAGTAATAATTATAAAATATGGTTAGATGGTAAAATAATTAATTATGAAGATGCTAAAATTAGTATTTTAAGCCATTCCCTTCACTACGGAAGTTCTGTTTTTGAAGGCATTAGAGCATACGAAACCCTAAAAGGAGAAGCAAATATATTTAGATGTAAAGAACATCTAGATAGATTATTTTATTCTGCTAATGTTTTATCTCACACCATTAATTTTTCAAAAGATGAAATTATTAAAGCATGTCATTTAGTTCTAAAAGAAAATAATCTAAAATCTGCTTATTTAAGACCTATTGTTTTTTATGACGATTCTTCTATGGGTTTAGATTATTCTAAAAATAAATCTCAAATCGCAATTATCGCATGGCCCTGGGGAAAATACTTAAAAGACACAGTTAAAGCAAAAATTGTTAGCATTAGAAGAATTTCTGAAAAATCCTTAGTTCCAGATGCTAAAATTGGAGGTCATTATGTTAATTCAAGTTTAGCAACACTGGAAGCTAAAAAAATGGGATATGATGAAGCCATTTTATTAGACCACGATGGATTTATCTCAGAAGGACCTGGTGAAAATTTATTCTTTGTAAAAGATAAAATTTTAGTAACTCCTAAATTAGGTAAAATTTTAAGTGGAATTACAAGAAATAGTATCATACTAATTGCAAAGGATTTAGGTTATGAAGTTTTTGAAAGAGAAGTTGACCCTAATGAATTATCTTGTTTTGATGGTGCTTTTATGTGTGGAACTGCAGCAGAATTTACTCCTATTTCTTCAATTGGGAATATAAATTATAAAACTGAAATTTGTTCTGATATAAAAGAAGAATTTGAAAAAGCAGTAAGAGGAAATAATGAGAAATACACTAATTGGAATAGTATATTAGAATAAATTATTTAATTTATAATTTATAATAGTAATTGCATGTGAAGTGAAATATTTTTGAGTCCCTAAACTCATTCTAACACAATTTTTTTTAATTTTCTTCTAAGAGTTTTATTAACTCCATCATAATCTTCAAATATAAAACAAGAATCTAAAATAGTTTTAATTTTTTCTCTTAAATCTTTAATATGAACTCCATTAGAATCTAAAAAATAAAAATTAAATTTTTCATTATCAATAAAATTCTCAATTAATAAATCATTTACAAAATCTCCTGAATGAACTTTTCTCACTTTTTCTTCTTTAAATTTTTTAAAAGCCATTTCAAGTAATTTTTTAAAATAGAATTTCCTTTTTCATAACTTAAAACTATATGACAAGGATTTTTTAAATCTCCTATTAAAAACATATGTAACTCCACTTCCTCTCTAAGAGTATTTGAAGCAAAAAGTGCTAAAATTATTGAATGTTATAAAATATCTTACCCTAAATTACTCCTTAAATCTTTAATATTTAAACAAGGTCTTGTAGAATCAGAATAAATAACAAATCTTATCATAAATCAAACTATTTAGAATAATGACAATAAAACAAAAAATAAACACTAAAAAAAATGAAAAAAAAATAAAAACAGAAGAACTACGTTTTCAAGAAAGAATAAAACCAATAGTTAAAGAAATATTTCTTGAAATGTTCTCAAAAAATCAAGAAGAATACTTAAAATTTGAATAAACAATCTTAAAAGCTTAAAGAAAATCATTTAGAAAAAATACCCATAAAGAACCAAATCAAAAACAATTAATTGAAGAATTGGAAAAAAAACAACTCAATTTAAAACCAATTCCTGGGTCAAATTTAGGATTTTTTATTGAATACAATAAAGAATCAAGAAATGATTTAGGAAATTTATTTGAACACTTCCAAGGTAAAATCTATGTACAAGAAGCAACTTCTATGTTGCCCCCATTAAGTCTTGAAATACTATAAAATATTCCCGATAAATTTTCAGTTCTTGACAGGCGTACCTCCCCCAGGTTCAAAAACAACTCAAAGTGCTGATTTAATGAAAA
>JBLKOJ010000042.1:0-9238 GCA_047602745.1 Candidatus Woesearchaeota archaeon
GAGTTTTTTACTTACAGATTAAAAATTTTTTTTATTTCTTTAAATATAATCTCAAATTGTGTTAATTTATTTACAGATTAAAAATTTCATTTTACAAAAATTTAAATTTAAAAAATAATTAATTAATTATTTATAGATGATTTTTAGATAATTTTTATAACTAATTATTAATTATCATACTTATGTGTGGAATTTTAGGTTTTTTTTTGAATGAAAAGGTTAGTAAGGATAACTTGGATAATTTTAATAATTTTAGAACTAGTTATCAAAAAAGCTTATTAAATCAAATATTGGGAATTTCTCATAGAGGGAATGATGGATTTGGATTTGTAGTCAATGAAAAGCATTTTATAACAACTAATTTTGATGAATATAAGAAGAGTTTATTTGAAAATTTAAATTTAAATCTCCAGGATACATCTATACTTCAAATGAAAGTATTAATTCACTTTCTTCATTCAATAGAGAGTTTTAGAATTCAACCATTAGTTGATAAGGAATTGAATTCTTCTTTGATTTTTAATGGAGAGATTTATAACTATAAAGAATTAGCTAAATATTTCAACTTAAAGTTTGAAGATCTTGAAGAAACTAATGAAAGATTTAATGATGCTGATGTATTATTTGAGTTATTAAATTCATTCTCTCTTAATAGACTTATATATGAACTTCAAAATTTATTACATCATTTAGATGGAGACTTTGCATGCGTATATGTAAGAGATACAAAAGTTATATGTTTTAGAGATATTTTAGGAGTTAAACCATTATGGTTTGAATATAATTCCGAAAATTCATTGTTTTTAGTCACTTCACAAAGAAGTGTTCAGAAATTAGGGAAAGAAAATTATCAACTAAAATTGCAAGAAATTTTACCTACGGAGATTGTTGAATATTCTAACTCGAATAATTCTCTTATAATACATAAAAAAATTGAGCAGTTAAAGCTAGATGAGAATAAACTTAAAAAACTAGAGTTGATATCAAAAGAAGAACAAGAACAAAAAGTATACGAATTATTAAAACAAGCAGTTAAGAAAAGAATACCTTCAGACTCTAAAAAAAAAATTGGATTATTATTCTCAGGAGGGGTTGATTCTACAGTTTTAGCTTTAATACTCAAAGATTTAGGGGTTAAATTTACATGTTATACTGCACACCTACATTCAGATTCATTAGATAGGGCAGAAGATTATGTATATTCTTTAAAAATAGCACAAGAATATGATTTTGATTTGAAAGTTAAAACTATTGAACTTGATGAACTTGAGGAGTTAATTAAAACTTCAATATCTATAATTGATGATAGAGATTATATCAAAGTGTCTGTAGCCCTTCCATTTGTTGCCTCATGTGAATTTGCTCAAAAAGATGAAGTTGAGATTATGTTTTCAGGCCTGGGTTCTGAAGAAATATTTGCAGGTTATAGAAGACATAGGCAAGCAGAAGACATTAATTTGGAGTGCTTAAAAGGGTTAAATATTCTTCATATTAGAGATTTGTACAGAGATGATGTGATTACTATGAATTTTACTCAAGAACTTAGACTTCCTTTTTTAGACAAAGATTTAATTAGTTATGCACTTCATATTCCAGCTAGGTTTAAAATTGACATTGATAAGGTAACTCAAATTTCTCATCAAGTTCATATGAAACCTTATTTGAATTCCCAAGTTCGTTCAAAAATTATTTTACGTGATATTGCAATGAAATATTTAAATTTAAAAGAAGAGTTTGCAAATAGACACAAGAAAGCAGCTCAGTATGGTTCTAAATTTGATAAAGGTATACTAAGACTTGCAAAAAATAAAGGTCTTATGAAACAAGAATATTTAAATAATTTATAATTTAATTTTTTTTATTATAATTTTGAAATTATTATAAATAATTTAAACTTTCTAAAATTGTTTGAATTTCAACTGAAGTAGTTGAGTTTCCAATTAAAATTCCAAAACTATTTGCAACAATTCCTGAGCTTATATATAATGAACCCGAATTAACAGTTGTAATATTTTCAATTTCTGTCTCTAATTTTTCTAAATCTTCATCTCTTAATCCTGTACTTGCTAGAGTTTTATTCTTGACAGAGTATAATAATGCTCCTGCTTGATGTAAGTTATTATCTTCTAAGACAAATACTTTTTTAGAAGAAGCTTTTTCAATTTCTAAAATATTTTTTCTAAGTTCATATGATATTATCATATAATTTTTAGTACTAGCAATTAAGTTTCCAAGAGTGTTCTGAGTTGAGTTAATACTAATTATTTCATAACTATGTTTAGAACAAAGTTCTTGAAGTTGAAACAATTCCTCTTCATATATATCAAATGGGACATATATTTTCTTAGATTCCCTATCTATTTGCATAAATATTCCAACAAGTTCAGTATTATAACAGGATAACTCAACAAGTGGAACTTGTAAAATGTCTTCTATTGATTGTTTTTGTTCTATAGTTAAATTTTTTTTACCGCAAAGAACAAAGTTATCTGTAGCTAAGAAGTACATTCCTATTTGAGCATTTTTTTCAAGTTCAAGAAGTGAAACTTTAGATGTTGTTTTTGTTATCATAGTTATATTAAATTAATATATATTTATAAATTACATCTATAAAACGTTTAAATTTAGATTTCAGTTTAAACATTACATCAAGATTTATAAAGAAGAATTAATTTGTCATATTAATCAAAACATGGCGTATATATGTTTTGAGATTAATGAAACATTAAAAATGGTAGAAATCGATGAAAAACAAGTTTTTAGCTTAATTCAAAAAGCAAAAGATACCGGAAAATTAAAAATCGGGGCTAATGAAGTTACAAAAGCAGTAGAAAGAGGGCAAGCAAGATTAGTTGTAAGTGCTATTGATGTATCACCAGCTGAAATTGTAGCTCATTTTGAAGGTTTATGTAAAGAGATGAAAATTGTCTATTTAAGTGCTGGTTCAAAAGCTGAACTGGGTGCTTTAGTACAAATTAAATCAACAACTGCTTTAGCTATTACTGATGCGGGTTCAGGTAAAAAAGAACTAGATACTCTTTTAAAAGAAGTATTTGCGGCAAATAAAGAGGCTGCTAAAAAGACATCAAATAAAGAACAATCAACAGCTTCTGAAGAATCATCAGAAGAAAAGGAAGAGTAAATTAGTGAAGAATATACTTCTAAACATATACGTTTTATAGAAAATGGCAAAAAAACAAGAAGAAATCATCCCCAGTATTCCTGGAACTGTTGAAACTATTGTGGGTAACGCATCAGCAAAAGGAGGAGTTACTCAAGTGAGAGTTAAAGTTTTAGCAGGTCGAGATGAAGGAAAAATTATTACAAGAAATGTCAGAGGTCCTGTTAGAGTGGGTGACACACTAATGATGACTGAAACAGAGTATGAAGCAAGAAAAATTTTCAAAAAGAAAAAAGGAGGAGCTAAATTTTAATTAAAATTTTATAAAAAATGGCAAAATTTTGTAGTTTTAGCGGAAAAGAAATTAAACTAGGAACAGGTAAAATGTTTGTAAAAGATAATGGTCAAATATTATATTTTGCAACTAGAAAATCTGAGAAAAATTTATTGAAACTTAAAAGAGATAACCGTAAATTTAAGTGGACAAAAGCAGCTCAAGATTTAAGAGAAGTTAAAAAAAATCAAACTTCTACAACTCAATCTAAAAAATAATTAATTTTTATTTAGATGATATCTACAAATATTAGTAAGTTCTTTAAAACATTTATAATTTATGAAATATATTAAAGAATTTCTTATTATTTATTTTTAAATTCTCTAATTTGTTCAATAGTTGAATCTAAAATTCTCTGAATTGCATCTCTTGTGTTAAATGCATTATGAGGAGTAATGTAGGCATTTTTATGATTAATAAGTAAGTGGTCTCGAACGAGGGTTTGCATATTACATACTTTTTTAATAGAAGTTTCTTTAATTTCTCTAGCTAATTCATTCTCTTCTTTCATCATACATTCTCCTTCAATAACATCAAGCCCAACATATCCAATATTTCCTGAATTAAGTCCATCAAGTACTGCTTGTGTATCCATTAATTCACCTCTAGAAGTATTTAATATAATAATTCCTTTTTTCATTTTAGAAATTGATTTTTCATTGATAATATGCTCAGTTTGAGGAAGAAGTGGAACATGAAGTGAGATAATATCACTATTAATATAAATTTCATCCAAACTCACAAAAGTAACTCCTAATTCTAGAGCTTTATCTTGAAGTTTATCAGCAAATACATCATATGCTACAATATTCATTTCAAACCCTCTGCACATTTGAGCAAATTTCTGTCCAATATTTCCAAAACCCACAATTCCTATAGTTTTTCCTTGTAAGTCAAATCCTTGTAAATTTGAAAAGTCAAAATCACCTCCTTTAACTTTTTCAACACTTCTAATGATTTTCCTAGAAATTGCAAGAAGTAGGGCAAAGGTAAACTCAGCTACTGTATTTTCTCCATATTTATTGACATTACTTATTTGAATTCCTCTACTTTCACAATATTCACTATTAATATGGTTTTTACCCATACTTCTTGTAATAATAAACTCAGCACTTTCACATTTACTCAAATATTCTTCATCAGCTTTAGAATAAATAAAGATACTAAGTATTTTCAAATTTTTAACTTCTTCTTCTCCTTTATGTTCAATAACTTCTTGCAAAGTTTCACTATAAATTTTACAATTTTTAAAAGCCTTTGCAATGATTAAACGTTCAAATTCTTCTTTAACTTCAAAAAATCCTATTTCTGCGTGTTCCATATAACTTGATAATCAGCTTATATTTTTTAAATATTATGAATTATGTTTATAAGTGAACTTTAAGAAAATTTGATTATTGTAAATAAAAATTGTAACTATATAAATATAGAAGTAATTTTTATAAATTTCAATATTTTTGTTTAAATATGTTTGGTAAAATTAAATCTAAGTTAAGTGCAGTTTTTTCAAAAACACAAGAAGTTATTGAAGAAGAGCAACATACTGAAAATTCTCAAGAAAAGTTACAAAACTCATCTCAAAATTCAAAAAAAGAAAAGTTAAATAAAAGAGAGACTGAAAATTTTAAAGAAGAGATTTCAGAGTTGAGTGGAGAAGAAAAAAGGTTAGATAAGTTAGAAGAAGATTTAGAAGCTCAGATTAGTGAAACTACAAGAGAAGTTGAAGAATTGGAATCAGTTGATTCAGAAGAGATGAGAAAACCTGAAATAGTAGAAATAGAACATGAACAAAAAGATTTAGATAGGTTAGAAGAAGAATTAGAAGCAGAAATTGGTGAGACCTCAAGAGAAGTTGAACAATTAGAACATATAGCTTCTGAAAAATCTAGTTTTGATGAATATAATTTACATAATTCTCAAGATTCAATGGTTCTAAATTTACGAGAACAAGAAGATTCAAAAAATGAAGATGATAGTTCAGAAGAAGATATATTAGAACAAGAACAAACTTTGGAACAAGAAGTTAAGGAAAAGGGGAGTGGATTTTTTTCAAGCATATTTGGGAAAAAAAAACAAATTAAAGAGACCTTAAAAGAAGAAACAGCTACCTCTCAAGAATCTGGTCTTATAGAAAAAATTACAAAAACAGAATTATCTGGAAAAGAAACTCAAGAAAAGGAAGGTTCAAAGGAAGAATTAGAAGAAAATACAAAGAAGAAAGGGTTTTTAGAATCTGCGTTTTCATCAGTTACTCAAAAAAAAATTGGGCAAGGTGATTTTGATACTCTTTGGTCAGAATTAGAATTGTTTTTACTAGAGATTAATATTGCATATGAAATTGTTGAGAAAATTGAACGTGAGATGAAAAATCAAGTGTTAGGTCATAAGTTCTCAAGAATGAGTTTAAAAAATAAAATTAAAGAAGTATTAATTTCAAAGATTACTCAAGTAATGAAGAGTAAAGAAGCACATTTTGATACTATCTTAAATGAACTTTTACAAGAAAAACAACCAGTAGTAATTATGATGCTAGGTGTAAATGGGACAGGAAAAACAACTAGTATTGGAAAAATAATTAAACATTTACAAGGTCGGAATAAGTCGGCTGTAGTAGCAGCAGCAGATACGTTTAGAGCCGCAGCAGTTGAGCAAATAGAGGAGCATTGTAAAAATTTGGGTGTTAAATGTATAAGGCATAGAAAAGGAGCAGATCCTGCTGCAGTATGTTATGATGCTATTGAACATGCTAAGGCTAAAAATATTGATGTGGTATTGATTGATACTGCTGGAAGAATGCCCAATAATAAAAATTTAATGGAGGAACTTAAAAAAATTAAAAGGGTATCACACACCGATATTGTAATGTTTATTGGAGATAGTGTATCTGGAAATGATTTACTTGAGCAAATTGAGATGTTTGATAAGGGTCTTGGGATTTCAGGAATAGTTCTTACAAAAGTAGATACTGATGAGAGACCAGGGAGTGTAGTTACAACAGCATATTCAATTGATGCACCAATTTATTTTTTAGGAACAGGGCAAAGATATGAGGATTTAGTACAATTTGATGCAAAATTTGTAGCAGAACAATTATTTAATGAGGAGGAATAGAAAGAAAATTTCTACCTATTAGTTTATAAATAAGAACACATTTTATATAATAGAGTTTTAAGTAATTAGTGTTACAAAACCTCACTGATATTGTGAGAAAAATAATATTATGGCTGTGATACTAAGCAAAGAACTTGTATTTATGAGCGTACGATGTAACACTTACAAAAATTAAATTATACTTAATTACATTTAAATTTTATAATTAAAGTAAATATGTTAATATTAATTCTTTTAATGTATTATATGGGTGAGGCACTGTTATTTGTTATTGTATGTTCTAAAAAATATAAGCAGAGTATTTGAAATTCTACGGATAATTAGAAATAATTTATACATTAAATTAATATAAAAATTAAAAATGAGAACCAATAACAATAATAGTAAATTAAAAAGTAAAAAAGATAAGAAATTGATTTCTAAGTCATCAGTAAAAAATGAAGAAATTTTTCAAAAAAAACCTCAAAAGAAAACCGATTCTATTGAGTTAAAACCTTTTATAGAATTAGGGCTTGAAAAAGAAGTATTACTTCAATTAGATAAATTAGGTTTTACAACGCCAAGTGAAGTACAGCAACAAGTAATTCCGTTAATATTGGAAAGAGAACATGATGTAGTAGGAGTTGCTCAAACAGGAACTGGGAAAACTGGGGCTTTTGCAATTCCAACTATTAATGAAATGTTTAAAGATTTTAAATCAGGAAACATCATTGCGGGTAAAAAGGGTCAAAAGTTACCAAAAGTAATAATCTTAGCTCCTACAAGAGAGCTTGCAATTCAGGTAACTACTGAGATAGAAAAGTTTTCAGGATTCACAAGATATATCTCAGCAATTACTCTGTATGGTGGTGCTTCAATTACTAATCAACAAAAACAACTTAAAAGAGGGTGTGATTTTGTAGTGGGAACTCCTGGAAGAGTAGTTGATATGATTAAAAGAAAAGATTTGAAACTTGAAGAGTGTTCAACAGTAGTATTAGATGAAGCTGATGAAATGCTTAAAATGGGGTTTGTTGAAGATTTAGAATTTATTTTACAAACAACTCCAAAAACAAGAAAAACATATCTTTTCTCAGCAACAATGCCTCAAAAAATTAAAGAACTCTCTCAAAATTATATGAAAAAAAGAGTAATCATTACAGTTGAGAAAAAAGAAGAAGTGAGTAATTTAATTTCACAAGAGTATTATGTAGTAGATAAACGGCATAAAATGAATACATTAATTCAGTTACTTTTATCAATTCATAACATTCATGGGATTATTTTTTGTAGAACAAGAGCTGATGTGGATACGATTACAGAATTTCTAAATTCAAATGGATTTAAAGCGAAATGTATTCATGGCGATGTAACTCAAAATAAAAGGGAGAGAATTTTACAAGATTTCAAGAGTTATAAATTTTCAATTTTAGTTGCAACTGATGTAGCAGCAAGAGGAATTCATGTAAATAATATTACACACGTAATTAATTATACACTTCCAGATGATGTAGAAACATATACACATAGGATTGGAAGAACAGGGCGTGCGGGTAATAAAGGAATTGCTTTGTCATTTATTACAAGACAAGAAATGTTTAGAATTAGACAAATTCAAGATGAATTAAATGTTGAATTAGTTAAAAGAGATGTGATGAGTAGAGAAGAAGTAGAAGAGATGAGACACAAGTACATTGTTGAAGATATTGCAAATCAAATAAAATTTAATTCAAGAAGTAAAAAAAATCCAAATATTCAAAAAAAAGCAAGTGAAATTATTGAGATGTTACTTATTGATTTTTCAATTGAAGAAATTGCTCAGAGTTTAGTTGAAAAGGAACTTAGTGTAACTATGCAAAATTCTTTAAGAAGTGGAGATAATAGAGAAGATAGGAATAATTCAAGAGGTGTGCAAGTTATAGATTTTTCTAAAAATTTAAAGGAGCGAAAAGTGTTCGTAGCAAAGGGAAAAGTGGACAGATTATCTAAAAAATCTCTTCTTCAACTTTTAGAAAGAGAAAGTGGTGTAAGACTTGGAGGAGTAAAAAACGTTGATGTGTGTGATACCTTTTCATTTATTACGCTAAGTTCCAATTCAGCTCAAAAATTAGTAGATGTATTCAAAAGTAGAAGAGGAAGAGAAGGAAAGCCTCTAGTTGAATTCTCCTCTAATTAACTCAATATGTTACATAATCCTTTAAAGTTAAATCTTTAAATATTATTTAAATTTAAGTAGTTTTTATAATATTATTTTTATATTAGCATGAATTAAGGTTTAAAGGTGTATTCATGATTATTTTAGGACTATTTATTATTTTTAGTTTGTTTAATTCTTGTGTTACTTATTTCTTTGATACATATTTAAATCAAGTTAAATTATTGTGATTAAAGAGCACGTATTATTTGCAAGTTAACTGAGGAGTTCATTTGTTTTTTCTAAACCTCGTTTACTTAACTTCCTCTTAGTTTTAAAAATTCTCTATTTTGAGGCCATAGAATATTTTTACCTTAAAAGAACTTTTTTAGTTTAATCTTTCTTTATATAAATTCATAAAAATTACTTTTTTTAAATTCTTCTCCATATTTTTGGAAAAAATCCTTAATGCTATTAAATTTTTTATTAAGAATTAAGAAGACCCCGTTAATCGGGGCTAGAAAAATGATGTCAATTTAGAGTTTTTCATATCATCATT
>JBLKOJ010000018.1:0-8815 GCA_047602745.1 Candidatus Woesearchaeota archaeon
AATAACCTATTTAGTGTAAATTTATATGATAAACTTTTTAAGTTTAAGTTTTAATATATTGGTATGGTAGTAAAAGAATTGACAAAAACTCTAAAACTTAAACAAACTCAGTCTCTGTTAAAAAATAATAATTTCACAAATTCACGCAAAATTACCAGCTGGAAAAAAATTAAGACATTTTCAATATCTCCTACAATTCTTCAAAGATATGCAGAAGTTATGGTTAAATTTGCACCTCATAAAGGAAAAGGAGTAACACATAATGATGTGGTAGAGATAGTCCTTCAAGAAAGTGCTAAAGAGTTTCTAACTTATCTTCAAGCAGAAGTTCTCAAATCTGGAGCTAAATGTATAATAAGGTATCTTCCACAAGGAATTTCTAGACAAAAGTATGAACTTAGTTCAGATGAACAAATTGAATATATGCCAGATAATTTAATTAAAGGAAGAATTAAAGATGTAACATGTACAATTCACATTATTAGTGAAATTGATAAAGAAGAACTTAAAGGAATTGAACCCAAAAAAATTATGCTCTCTCAAAAGCATGTTCAAAAGTATCGAAAATTGTTAAATAAAAAAGAAGAAAATGGACAATATTTTTGGACATTATGTATGTTTGGGACCCCACAAATGGCTAAAGAAGTTGGACTTAGTCTTGAAGAGTATTGGGATGAAATTGCTAAAGCATGTTATTTGTATCATAAAAATCCTATTAAGAGATGGAGACAAACTGCAACTGAAATTGATAGAGTTAAAGAAAAATTAAATAATCTAAATATTAGAAAAATTCATATTGAAGCAAAAAATACTGATTTGTGGCTAGATATTGGTGAACATAGACAATGGCTTGGAGGAAGTGGTCACAATATTCCAAGTTTCGAACTATTCATTAGCCCCGATTGGCGAGGTACAAATGGACACATTCAATTTACAGAAAAATTATACATATATGGCAATATAATAGAAAACACATATCTAGAATTTAAAAATGGAGTAGTTACCAAGGCTACTGCTACAAGTGGAGAAGATATTTTAAAAGAAATGATAACACAAAAAAATGCAAATAAGGTGGGTGAATTCTCATTAACTGATTCCAGACTTTCCCAGATTACAAGATTTATGGGAGAGACACTCTTTGATGAAAATGTAGGTGGTAAAAATGGAAATACACATATTGCTCTTGGAATGGCATACAAAGAGAGTTACACAGAGGATAAGCAAAAAATGAAAAAAAGTGATTGGGATGAACTAGGATTTAATAATTCAAATGTACACACTGATATTGTATCAACTAGCAATAGAAAAGTAACAGCAATTCTTAAAAATGGAGAAGAAAAAGTAATCTACAAAAATGGTAGGTTCACTATTTAATTTTTTCCCAATAACTAACTATCCATACACTAGTAGTATATACCACTAACTTACATTATATTTTATTGATTTTGATATATTAGGCTTCAATAAAAGTTAATGTTGATATGCGTATGTACTAGGAACTTGTACTCTCAGAAATGTTATCATTTTTTAGTTGTAAAATAAAAATGTTTAAATACTCAAACAAATTTGATACTAATACAACATATTAATAAAAAATGAAAATCATTCAAATTACAACTTTAATTATAACTTTATTATTAACAGCAAGTTCTGTAAATGCTGGTTTTGTAGAGCATAAATCAAAAAATTTCCAAATTATCCATACATCTATTCAAGATTGTGATGAAGAAATAACCATAACTACACACAATGCACCCAAAAAGGAATGTTATGAATGTGAATCTAAAATCAGAGTTCAAGAACCTCAACAAATTAAACCAACTACAAGTGTAAGACAAGTAATTGTGGAAGAAGAAGTTGAGGTAAAATCAACTCAAAAAAAAATTGAAACATTATATGTTAATGTTAAGTTTACAGATACAATTTGTGATGAAGATTGTAAAAAAGACTATGAACGCCCTCAAGTTTCAAACCCCCATAGAGTTGAAAAAAAGAGTATTGTATCTAGAATTATTAACTTCGTATATGATTGTATAACTTGGTAATATTTCAAATTCTCTTAAATTATGAATTATACTGCTAATTTTTTTCTAATGCTATATCGTAACAAATATTTTTAAATTTTAAAATATTATATAATATATGCAAATAACTAAAATTTCTAAAATAGTATCAATATTAGTATTAGCTTTAATGCTTATATTTGCGGGATGTAGTTCTCAGATGCCTGATTCTGATGAAGAATCTTCAGGAGGGTCTTCAGTTGGTCAAGAAGAAACTTCTAACGAAGAGATAGTTGAAGAAGAAACTTCTAACGAAGAGATAGTTGAAGAAGAAACTTCTAATGAAGAGAGAATTGAAGAAGAAACTTCTAATGAAGAGAGAATTGAAGAAGAAACTTCTAACGAAGAGAGAATTGAAGAAGAAAATGATGAAATAGAAGTAGCAAGAAGAGAGAGTGAAGAACTTGATGAAACACAAGAGCAAATCTCAGACGCTTTAAAAACATTAAGTGCTACCGGGTCGTATTCAAGACCTGGAGGGACAAACTCTATTGAAGTTGAAATCACTATTGATGAAAATGGAATTATTCAATCTGCTCAAGTTACTAATGTTGATGAACTTGACTCGACAAGTAGAGGATTTGTTAATCGTTATAATGAAGGAATTGAGGAACATGTTGTTGGTAAGTCTTTAGATGAAGCAGTTTCTCCTGCGATTGTCAATAGGAGTTCTTACACAGCTCCAGGTTTTAATGAAGCTCTTGAGGCAATGAGAGAACAAAGAAATCAATAAATAAATTTTTAATTATCAATTTTTTAAGTAAATTTATTATAATATATTTTAATTGTATTTTGTTTGAATTTTATTCATATTTTATCCATATTTCATTCGCATTTTGTTTAATTTTCCTAGAATTATTACACACATTTAAATATAGTTTTTTAGTCAAATAACTATGGAGTTTAAAGAATTTAGTTTTGATATGTTAGGTTCTAAAATACATATTGTTTTGGAAAAAGAACTCGATGAAAAAAAGGCTCAAAAAATTGTTCAAAAATGTTATGATGAATGTGGAAGAATTGATGATTGGTATTCAAGGTTTAAGGAATATAACACTCTAACACTTCTTAATGAAAATATAGGAGAGTGGCAAGAAGTTGATGAAGAAGTACTCTATTTATTTTCTAAAGCTAAAGAGTTTGAAACACAAACAGATAATTATTTTACTCTATCAACTAAAGAAATTTTAGAAGCTTGGGGATATGACTCCAACTATAATTTAAATAAATATTCTCAACATGAAGATGAGTTTGAAGATTGGAATGAACAAGAAAAAAAAGAAAAGAAAGCTCTAAGCAAAATTACTATTAAACCTTTTGAAATTGATGAAGAGGAGATGAGTGTAAAGCTCAATTCTCCCATTGAATTTGGAGGACTTGGTAAAGGATATGCACTTGATTGTATGATAGAAATTTGTAAATCTTATGACTTAAACTCTTTTATGATAAATGCAGGAGGAGATTTGTATTCATATCATAAAGATAAAACAAAAGGATTTTTAGTATATCTTGAACATCCAAAAAATGAAAATGAATATATTGGAACTATCCATGTAAATGAATTCTCCTTAGCATCTTCAAGTTCAAACAGAAGAAAATGGAATAATTATCACCATATTGTAAACCCTAAAACAAAACAACCCGCAAATGAAATGTTAAGTGTGTATATTCAAGCTCAAAAAGGAATTGATGCTGATGCATATGCAACTGCTTTGTATGCTATGGGATTTGATAATGCAAAAGAAGTTCTCACAAGTCTTGAAAAGATTGAAGGATTACTTATTTCAAATGATTTGAAAATCTGGAAAACAAATAATTTTAAATGTGAACTTCATAATTAATAATATTAGATTTGATAAATAGCAACCAAAATTTATAGTAAAAATGGGATTAGAAATTAAAAAGATTAAAAGTGACATTCAACAAGAATTAATAAAACTCTTAAAATTTTCAAAAGTTAATATTTTTTTATATCTACTAACTATCTATACAATCGGAGCAATAGCATTTAATTTCTCAGATATTGCAATACTTCTTTCAAATCTAGTTAGTTTGCTTATACTAACTTTAGTTGGATATGGTATTTTTTATATATTTAAATTAAAAACACCTCAATTTAGCACATTTTTAATTAGTATTCTAATTATTTTTTTAATACTTTTTCCTGATACCTATAATCTAGAATTGTTCTTGGTACATGTTCTCTTAATTATAGGACTATTTCTAGTGAAGTTTGTAAGAATTAAAGGAAAACCTCTTATGAACCCTGCAGTGTTTGCCTTCATATTTGCAGGAATTTTTGCATTATTCTTTCCAAATATTTCAATGGTGTTTATGAGTTGGTGGGGAGGAAGCTTTGGAGGATATATTGGATTTTTATTACTGTTAGGAGTAGTTTTATATGTAGCAGTTGCATTTAAAAAATGGCCTACATTGATTGCTTTTTTTGTCGCCCAAGGATTAATATTACATTTTTTACAAAATATTGAAATTTCAATTATTTCAATTACACTATTTTTAGCGGGTGTAATGTTAATTGAGCTTAAAACATCTCCTATTAAAATGTATGAACAAGTTGCATATGGGATAGGAGGAGCATTATTAGTCTCATATACTCCAAGTTTATTTGATATTGACTCTCACATTTTGGCCATTGCATTTATAAATATTATTTATTTTGCGTATAAAGAATTAAAACCTATAATTCATTTGATATTTAAACAAAATAAAAATTATAATTAATCTTAATTGAATACAAATCAAAATTTATTTTTTATGTTTATTTTCTTCTTCCTCTCGATTAAAGATATAATAAGATATTATAATTGATATTATTGCTGTAAATGTGAACATATATACTCCATAATTCATATACTCAAATATGAGAGCTTCTCCAATCATGCTTCTATCTAAGAAAATACCTCCAAAGTTAAAGAAATGAAATAAGATAAATAATAATGCTAAACTTACATAAACTCCATTTAAAAGAGCTGTTAGTTTGTCATCTACAAAAAATAGTGCAAGAAAGAAAATTAAAAACGGAACTGAGAAAAATAATAAATTATCATTAATCAACTCAATTCCTCCTGTAATTGGTAAATCTGTCCATGGCATAAATAAAATTGTACCTAGCATTATAATGATAGATATTAAAAATAGTCCATCAATTTCATTATATTTTTTAAAAAAATTCACTCTATGACACAATTAACCTCTAAACATTTATAGTTTATTCATCACATTAGAATTACAAAAAACTATAACTATGCATTATAACTCATTTTATGTATAAATCTAAGAAGAAAAATCCCAAAATTAAGAACAAATTTCTAGAGTTTTATGAGAGATTCATAAATCTCTATCTTATCGTATTAAAATTCAAGTAACAAAGTTTCTTAAAAGTCAAACTTCTAAACAATAAGAGATTCTTGATGAAATTTATTTCTTAAAGCGAAGCTTCAAAAGTCAAATTCTTCTTCAATTTCTTCAATAGCGGAAGGGTCTTCTCCTCCGTGCCATGTGAATCGAGGTTTTACCTGCATAGTATATAATCTTTCATTTTTATCATCCATAATGATAGCACACCCTTTTGTTTTAGGCATTTGATTAAATAAAGCTTTTGAACCTTTTGAATTATAGGATAAAAAAATTTTATCAAGTGATTGTAAATCAAAACTCGCAGTAAGTCTATGGGCTAATACAATATCACTTTGAGTAATAGCATCTGTATGAATTTTTGCGGGTTGCTGTGTTGCTAAAATTAAACTCACACCTGGCTGACGACCTTCTCTTAAAATAGTCATTAATGCATTTGTAGCAGGAGTATCTCCACTCTC
Source organism: Candidatus Woesearchaeota archaeon (assembly GCA_047602745.1). Classification (GTDB taxonomy): domain Archaea; phylum Nanobdellota; class Nanobdellia; order Woesearchaeales; family UBA583; genus UBA583. The sequence goes on from JBLKOJ010000018.1 coordinate 5,900, forward strand.
TGGCAGAAATTCATGTGCTTCGTCAATAATAAGCCATGGCATTGGTAAATCATCTTCATACACTTTTTCTCCTGAAATCTGAGTCTTTGAAGTAATTTGACTCACTTCCTCTTGCTTTCTTACAAGCATTCTCTCAACAAAAATTTTTTTTGCAATTAAACCCAAAGCGAGTGCTTTTACTTCCCAACCTCCAGGAAGTGAAACATACGCAGAAAAATCAAGGACTGTCACTTTTCCTCTAAATAACAATTCCCTAACTGGTCTTGCTGTTTTTGAGAAAATTCCCCATGTTTGTGCTTGCTCAATTCTTACTATTGTAGATAAAACAACTTCCTTTGAAAGTTCAGTTTCACTTTTTAATTTTATTATAATATCATCAAGTCCAAAATCTCCTCCTGATTTAAGTAACTTTCCAACATGCTTTGCAAGTAAAATATATGCAGGATCATCAATTTTAAGTTTAAATGTTAATCTCCAATCTTCTAGTGATAATTCGCTTGGTTTAATATAGAGTGGATAATCACACTCAATTCCATCTTCTTGATATTTTTGAAAAAACCCTCCTGGAACACAAATTACCACATCAAGTCCTTTACCTTCAAGCCCCCATTTTTTTAAAATATGTTCTTCCTTTTTATTTCCATATTTCATAGACCAATACACTCCCATAGTATCAAGCATTAGAAAAGATAAATTTTTAGAAACATTAGGATCCATATCTGCAAGCCCTTCAGCAATTGAACCCATTGTGTAGGATTTTCCACCCCCTCTTTTACCTACAATAAGCATTGCGTGTGCTCTTGCAACATCAAGATAAATTGGATTAGAAAGAGAAGAAGACTGACCCATTTGAACATATTGTCTTCCAATAAACACTGCTCCTTTAGTCCCCAATGATTTAGCATCACTTGGACTTCTTCCTAAAATAATCTCGTGCATCTATGTATGTTTAAAATTTTTAATTTAAATATTTGTGTGATGAGTTAAGAGTTGAGAAATTTAAAAGAAGTTTAATTTTATTTTGGTTTTCATTTCCAACTATGTATATCTTTGCATGCAAAAGTTCTCATTACTTTTTTATCTACATCATATACCTCAATTAGCCATTGCTTTTCTAGATGGAATTCATTGGAAGCGAAAAATATACTTTGAGGAATAATTTCTCTATTTGCTGTAATGCCTTTCCAATTAGTGTAGGAGATAGTAACAATTTTATCTGCATCAATTGTAAAATTAGTATTTATATCTTGATTCATTTTCACTTCACTTTCCTCTCCAAATCTTTTTGAATATCTTTTAAACTTTTCAAATATTCCTCTTCAACTGGACTTAGTATTTTAGATTTATATTTTCTATATTCAAGTTGAGCTTTTTTCTCTGCTTCAATTTTGCTAATACTTCCACTATCTTGCAGAATTTTTCTATCCATTGATTGAACTAATTTATCTAATTGATTAATGTAATCTTGCATCGTTGTTTTAACCCCATCCATTGCACGCAATTCTGCAATATCAAAATATGCTGATACAATATTATTTAATCGTTTAATCTCTTTCTCAGTTAGATAATTTTTAGCAACAAAAGTGTCTCTTTGTTTAATTCCTCCATTTGAAAAAGTCATTAGTCCCATAAATTCTTTTGAAGAATCAGCACGCTCATTAATAATTTCAGCAGCAGTTTTTCCATTTGCAGCATAATGTAATTTATTCTGAATAGTTGCAAAAAATACTTTACTTTTATCACTTTGAGGGTCATAATCTACACTAGTAGCATACAAATCTAGCACTTGGCGATATAGTACTTTCTCAGATGAACGAATATCTTTAATAGTATCTAATAATTCTTTGAAATAATTTCCACCTGAATTATATTTTAATCTCTCACTATCAATTGAAAACCCTTTAATCATATACTCTTTTAATCGTTTAGTTGCCCATTGTCTAAATTTAGTTCCTTGAATAGATTTAACTCGATATCCAGCTGAAATAATAACATCTAAATTATAAAAATTAGTTGGTTTAGTAGAATAATCGGAATTTCCGATTTTTCTCAAACATTCTTGTTCATTTAATTCCTTTTCTTTAAAAATATTTAATATATGCTCATTAATAGTTGATTTTGCTTTTCCAAATAATTCCGACATCTGAGAAATAGTAAGCCAAACTGTTTCATCCTCTAATAACACAGAAATTTGAGCATCTCCATTTTCTAAATTATAAATTTCAATACTCCCATTATTATTAACTTTATCACTATTCATTTTAAATCTCTAAAATATATACCAATTTTAAGTTTATATATATTTCTGCTTAAAAAAATAGAAATTTCAATGAAATTTTATTTCACTCTTCCTCAAAATATCCTTCTTCATCCAGATATTCTATAATTTCAAGCATCAACACCTTAATTTCTTTAAATTCATCAAAAGAAGAATCTACTTTTGTAAGTGTAAACTCTTTTGTCCAACTTTTCCAATCATTTTTATACGATATTTCGTGAATAATTGATTCAAATTTATCAATGACATTTGCAAGTTTAGCCTCTATTGTTTGAGCTTCTTCAAATTCTTCAAATAATGTATAAAATTTAGAACTAATTGAAGAAGGCAATTCTTGAGTAAGTTCTTGAGCAGATAGTAATTCAATTTCTTGTTTTTGTTTTTTCTTATCCTGAGTTTTCAAATTATGAAGTGGAAAGTCTCCTGCATGAACTTCTACTAAATCATGATACATTAATAACTCGTATACTTTTAGTCTATCCAGATTATAATTAAATCCAATAAATTTTTGAAAAACTATTTAGTAGTATGTAAACGGGTAGCATATGCTACCCGTTTACATACTTATCTCTTGGGAAAAGTGAATATAATTCTTGCTTTTCAAAGCATGAATTTACAAATTATCAGAGGTTTGTTTT
>JBLKOJ010000043.1:0-8447 GCA_047602745.1 Candidatus Woesearchaeota archaeon
TTTATGGTGAGAAAGATAAAGAGCAGCAGCAATACACAAGGAGGAATTTAGTAAGTGGAAAGGAGAAGATAATAAAACTAAAATAATTTTAAAATTTTTCAAGATTTCATAATTGTAGAAGTTTTAAAAAACTAATATTTATAAGTATCTATAATTATATATTTTTAGGTATACAAAATGAGTTCTGATGATTTAACATTTATAACAAATGAAGAAGGACATAAGTTAGTTGATCGTTTTAATACTCTTACAAAAGGAACTAAGTTTTTTGATTGTTTAGTGGGTTATTTTTATTCTAGTGGATTTCATATGATGTATAAGTCTTTTGAGAGTACTGAAAAAATAAGAATTTTAATTGGAATTAGTACAGATAAAAAAACGTTTGATTTAATTGAAGAATCTAAAAATTTAACTCTACAAGATGAACTTAATTTTTCAAGTAAAGAAGCTAGAACTCATTTTACTCAAAAAGTTGTTGAGGAAATGAACAATTCTAAAGATTCAAAAGAGGTTGAAGAAGGAATTTTGAAATTTATAGAATGGTTGAGAATAAAAAAATTAGAAATTAGAGTTTATCCTACTGAAAAAATTCACGCAAAGTTATACATTATGACATCTAGTGGTGGAGGTTTTGGAGATAAAGGAAGAGTGATTACAGGTTCAAGTAATTTTACACAATCAGGACTTAGAAATAATTTAGAGTTTAATGTTGAGCTTAAAGATAGCAGAGATTATGAGTATGCACTTAATAAGTTTAATCATTTATGGGAGAATTCTACAGATGTTTCTCAAAAATATGTTGAAACAATACATTCAAAAACTTGGCTCAATAATGACATTACACCTTATGAATTATTTCTTAAATTTTTATACGAATATTTAAAGGAGAAGATACAATTAGGTCAAGAAAGTATTGAAAATGATTATAAACCTGAAAACTTTATGGATTTAGAATATCAAAAAGATGCAGTTAGAGATGCTAAATTGAAACTTGACGAGTTTGGTGGAGTTTTTATTTCAGATGTTGTTGGACTTGGAAAAACATTTATGACCACAATGCTTGCAAAAGAACTTAAATCAAGAATTTTAGTTTTAGCACCCCCTGTTTTACTTGATAATAAAAATCCAGGTTCTTGGCCTAATGCATTTAGAGAATTTATGATTGGAGGAGTTTATTTTGAATCAATTGGAAAACTAGACTCTGTAATTAAAAGAGGAACTGATAAATATGATGTTGTAATTATTGATGAAGCTCATAGATTTAGGACTGAATCAACTCAAATGTATGAAAAACTATTTAAAATTTGTAGGGGGAAGAGAGTTATTTTAGTTACTGCAACACCACTTAATAATACTCCAATGGATATTTTATCTTTAATTAAACTATTTCAAAATACTCATAAATCCACGCTTCCAAATCCTAAAGTTAGAGATTTAGATAAATATTTTAAAAGTTTACAATCAAAATTAAAGTCATTAGATAGACAAAGAGATAAGGAAGAATATTTGAAAATTGTTAAACAAAATGCAGAAGACATTAGAGCTAATGTTTTACAGTATTTAATGGTTAGAAGAACAAGAACTGTGATTGACAAGTATTATGGGGATGATTTAAAAAAACAAAAATTAGTATTTCCAAAAGTTAAAGAACCAAAACCTGTAATTTATCATTTCTCAGAAGATTTAGATTCAATTTTCAACAATACATTAAATTTGGTAGTAAAAGAGTTTAAGTATTCTCGTTATACACCACTTCTTTATTTAAAAGAAGAACTTCCAGAGAATCAACAAACACCTCAAAAGAATATGGGGAGGTGGATGAAAATTTTATTGTTAAAGCGTTTAGAGAGTAGTTTTTTTGCGTTTAAAAAATCAATATCTCGTTTTATTCAATCTTACAAGCGATTTATTAAAGAATATGAAAAAGGGTATGTTTTTATTAGTGAGAGATATACATCTAAAGTATTTGAATTATTAGAAGATGATGATACAGATGCAGTTGAAAGGTTAATTGAAGAAGAGAAGGCAAGAAAAGAGCCAGCGAGTAAGTTTAATAGTGAGTTTATCAGAGATTTAAAATCAGATTTAGAGATATTAACAACAATTGAAAAAATGTGGGTTAATATTGATATTGATCCAAAATTAGAAAAATTTGTAACTGTTTTGAAGAATGATTCTATTTTGAAAAATAATAAAATCATCGTTTTTACAGAATCTAGGGAAACTGCTGAGTATTTGGAATTTAAATTAAATACAATTTTTAATCATAAAGTTTTAGCTTATTCTAGTGTATCAGGAGAGGTAACAAGAGAGAGAATAATTGAAAATTTTGATCCTTCTTCAAGAATTAAAAAAAATGATATTAAAATTCTAGTAACAACTGAAATTTTATCTGAGGGAGTAAATTTGAATAGATCAAATATTGTTATAAATTATGATATTCCTTGGAATCCAATCAAAATGATGCAAAGAGTGGGTCGTATTAATAGAGTTGGTAAGAATCTTCCTTTTGATGAAATTTATACCTATAATTTCTTCCCAGCGGGTCCTATTAATGAACATATGGCTCTTACAGAGGCAGCAGAAATTAAAATACAGTCTTTTATTGAAATGCTTGGTAATGATGCAAAGTTATTAACTGATGAAGAGATTAAATCTCACGAATTATTTAAGAGATTAAATTCTAAAGAAATTTTAACGGGAGAAGATGAGACTGAAGATAGGGAATTAGAATGGCTTTTAAAATTAAGAGATATTCGTGATAATGAACCTGAGTTATTTGAAAAAATAAAAAGATTACCTAAAAAGTCTAGAACTGCTAGAAATAAGAATGAAGAAGAAGGATTATTTACTTTTTTTAGAAAAGGAAAGTTAAGAAAATTATATTTTAACAGGAGAGGATTTATTGATGAGATTGATTTTTCGCACGCAGTTGATTTACTCTATGTTACTAAATTAGAGAAGAGGATATCATTAAATGAAGATTTTTATACTTTATTGGAGCAAAATAAAAAAGAGTTTTCAGATTTCTTTATTAAAGAAGTTGATACTCAAAGCTTAGGGAGTAGAGGCCATGAAGGGAAAATTAAAGCTATTGTTAAGGCAGTTTTGAAAAATCCTATAGGTTTAACAGATGATGATGAAGAGTATCTAAGAGGTATTTTAAATTTAATCCAACAGGGTTCAATCACTAAAAAAACATTACAAAAATTAAATAATGCAGTTAAGAAAGAAGATATTAATCCTCTAAAAATTCTTGCAAAAATAAAGGTGGTTATTCCTTCAAATTCAGAATTTTTTAAAGAGACATATGCAAGTTTTTCAGGAAATGTTGAAGGTCCAAAAGAAGTGATACTCTCGGAGATGTTTGTAAAATGAAGTATGTTGAATCAGAAGTTTTAGAATTAAAAAAATCAACTGCTGAGTTGAATGAAGCAATTAATTCAATAGTGGCTATTTTAAATAAGCATGGTTCAGGAGAAGTAATTTTTGGAATTGGTCCTAAGGGAGATGTTTTAGGTCAAGATGTGTCTGAGAAAACACTCAGAGAGATTTCTCAAAAAATGGCTAATTCAATTGAGCCAAGAATTTATCCCGAGATTACAAAAATCACTATTCAAGATAAGGATTGTATTATTGTAAAATTTGTAGGAAGTGAACCTATGTATTACGCATTTGCAAGGGCGTATATTAGAGTTGCAGATGAAGATAAAATAATGTCTGCTAAAGAAATTGAAAAAAGAATACAGCAAAAAAGTACTTTAAAGTGGGACTCTTTACAATCTAAGGAGAAAATGACTTCTATTTCTGAAAAGACTGTAAAAAATTATATTGAAAAGGCAAATAGTTCTAAAAGAATACAGTATAAATTTACATCAGTTAAAGAGATTTTAAATAAATTACACTTAGTAAAAAATAATTCTCTAACTAATGCTTCAGTTGTACTATTTTCAAAAAATAAGCCTGTTGAAGTTCAACTAGCAGTTTTTGCAGGAACTACAAAATTAACTTTTTTAGATATAAAACAGTATGAAGAAAATATTATTGAACTCTTAGAGAAGTGTGAATCGTATGTTAAAGAGCGAATTAATTGGAGAGCAGATTTATCAGGAAGTAAACGAGTTGAGATCCCTGAAATTCCTATTCGGGCATTAAAAGAGGCGTTAGTTAATTCTTTTTGTCACAGAGATTATACTGCTCCTGAGAGTAATAAGATTGCAATTTATAAAGATAGAGTTGAAATTTGGAATCCAGGTAATTTTCCTCAAGGATATGAACCACTTGATTTTGTAGAAAAAGATTTACCTTCTATTTTACGAAATCCTTTAATTGCAAACATTTTATTTTTAAGTGAAGATGTTGAAAAGTGGGGCTCAGGACTTCGTAGAATTTATGAAGAATGTGCATCTAGTGGTGTTAAGGTTGAATTTGAAGTGTTGAATTATGGTTTTAGTGTTATTTTTTATAGAAATAAACAACTCGAAACAGGTGAAGGGAGTTTAGGAAAATTTAAGTTAAATCAAACTCAACTTGGAGGTAATATTGATACAAATGTTGACACAAATGTTGACACAAATGTTGACACAAATCCTGTAATAAGACAAAATTGGATTATTTCCTATTTAAAAGAACATAAATATATTAAGAGTAAATTGATACAATTAACATTTAATGTTAGTAGAGAAATAGCTGCAAGAGATTTAAATAAGCTCCTTGATGAAAATAAAATTGTTAGAAAAGGTGCTGGAAATAATGTGAGGTATGAGTTAAAATGAATAAACAACAAGCAACGAGGTTATTAGATGAGACTTTTAATTCTGAATTCGAAGTTTTAAAGTTTTCAAAATTTTTAAAAGAGTTAGTAAATAATTCAAATCTTTATACGATTGATAAAACGCAGTATGTTCCTGAAGAGTTTAAGGAGTATATATTAAAAGTTGAAAAATTAGGTCAGTATAAAGATGGAGCTGGAAAATCTATGGAGTTTCTTGCGATACAACTTGCAAAACATTCTTCTCTTGAAAGGGCGAGAACTATGCAGAGAAATTTTATTGCTAAGTGGCTTGCAAAAAACTCTGATGATCCTGAAGGAGCTATTGTTGCTTTTTATGATGAACAAAAAGATTGGAGATTTTCATTTGTGAAGTTAGAATATCATTTAATTAAAGATGAAAAGGGGAATCTTACAACGAGAAAAGAACTGACTCCTGCGAAAAGATATTCTTACCTTGTAGGTCCAAATGAGCCAAATCATACGTGTAAAAAACAATTTGTTGAGTTGTTGTCAAGTGAGCATGACCCTTTACTTGAAGAGATTGAAAAGGCGTTTGGAATTGAAAAAGTTACTAAAGAATTTTTTGAAGAATATAAAAAGAGGTTTTTAGATTTAAAAGAATCTCTTGAGAGAGTCATTGAAAATGATGAGGTTGTTAAGGCTGAGTTTATTAAAATTGCTGGAGAGGAGCATCTTGAGAGATATGTAATAGAGTTTTCAAAAAAATTATTAGGTCAAATTGTTTTTTTATACTTTTTACAGAAAAAAGGTTGGTTGGGTGTGAAAAAAGATGACTTAGGAAGATTTAGAGATTGGGGAACAGGTCCAAAGGATTTTATGAGAAGGTTGTTTAATAGAGAATATTGTTCGTATAATAATTTTTTTAATGATGTTCTGGAGCCTTTATTTTACAATACTCTTGCAATAAAGAGAAATGATGATTTTTCAGATAAATTTGATTGTAAGATTCCATTTTTAAACGGAGGATTATTTGAGCCACTTGATGGATATGATTGGATGAATACTAACATTTACATTGAAAATTCTATCTTTGCAGATATTTTTAATACATTTGATACCTTTAATTTTACAGTTAAAGAAGATGAACCTTTAGAAAAAGAAGTTGCAGTAGACCCTGAGATGCTGGGTAAGGTGTTTGAGAATTTACTTGAAGTTACTGATAGAAAATCAAAAGGTGCTTTTTATACTCCAAGAGAGATTGTTCATTATATGTGTCAACAATCATTGATAAATTATTTAGAGACTAATTCTTCAATTCCTAGAAAAGATATTGAGAAGTTTATTCAAGAAGGTGATACGACAATAGACTCAACTATTAGAGCAAAATCACAAATAAAAAAGTTTGAAGAAAGACTAAAAAGAGGAGAGATTCAAGGAGATTCTTTTAAACGAGCAATTGAAGATGCGTATAAGAATGTAGAACTTCCTAAATCTATTTCAACTCAATTTGAAAAAGTTGATACATTACTTAGAGAAATTAAAGTAGTTGATCCTGCTGTTGGTTCAGGTGCATTTCCTGTTGGGATGATGAATGAGATTGTAAAGGCACGTTCAATACTCTCTATATATTTTGATACTGCACGTGATGTTAGTGAGATTAAAAGAGAATGTATTGAAAACTCTTTATATGGTGTTGATATTATGCCTTCTGCTGTTGATATTTGTCAGTTACGATTTTGGTTATCTTTAGTTGTTGATGAAGTTGATAGAAAGAAGATAAAACCTCTTCCTAATTTAGATAATAAAATTATGTGTGGAAATTCTTTACTTGAAGAGTTTGAGGGTGTGAAATTGTTTGATGATTCTTTACTTGATTATGAAGTAAGAGATATTACACCTGAAATTGAGAGAATAAATGATGAGATTAGAGCATTAAATGAGAAGTCTGGTTTGATTGCAAGAGGAAAGTTAAAGGGTACTATTAAAGAAGTTGATAGGGAAATTAGAAAATTAGAGCGAAAGAGAAATAATTTAACATTGAAGCCTGAGATAAAAGAGACTAATTTGACATTAACTAACTTTGATAAAATTCAAAGAGATGAAGCAAAGATAAAATTAAGGAAGCTAAAAGCAAAACAAAAAGAATTTTTTAATTCATTTGATAGAGATACAAAAAAGCAATTAAAACAAGAAATTGAAAAGTTGGAGTGGGAGTTAATTGAAGCTACATTAAAGCAACAAGGAAATGAAGAAGCAATAAAAAAACTTAATTCAATAATGAAGAGCAAGAGCAAGCCTTTCTTTTTGTGGAAACTATATTTTGCAGAAGTCTTCCAAAGAGAAAACCCCGGCTTTGATGTAGTAATAGGAAATCCGCCTTATGTGGGGGAAAAAGGAAATAAAGAAATATTTCAAGAGATAAAAAATGGATTTTTAGGTAAATTTCATCAAGGAAAAATGGATTTATTTTATTTTTTCTTTCATTTATCATTAGACATAGGAAGAAAAAAATCTTCTATTGCATTTATTACTACTAACTATTATACCACTGCAACTGGTGGAAATAATTTAAGAACTGATTTTAAAAACAGAGCAGTTATCAAAAATTTAATTGATTTTAATGAACTAAGAATATTTGAATCTGCATTAGGACAGCATAATATGATTACTATACTTCTTAAAGATAATATAAAAAATTCTATATCTTCTAACTTAATTACTAAAAGAAGAGGTATTGCAAATTCTTTCATTTTAAACAAAATACTAGATTTAAAAGATGATGAAACTGACTATTTTCTTATTAAACAAGAGGATTTATATGAGTCAAATCAAAATTACATCAGATTACAAGGTATTAATAATGAATTAGATAAACACTCTTCACTACTTCAAAAAATAATAAAAAATAAAACTCATAATTTAGAGCAAATTTGTTATATTCATCAAGGTTTAAAAAGCAATTCTGATAAAATAACTTCAAAACACATAAGTCTATACCCTGATTTAACTGAAAATAATATTAAAAAGGGAGAAGGTATTTTTATAATCAGTAAAAAAAATTCATTACTTGACAAGTTAAATGATTTAGAAAAAACTTTCATTAAACCTTTTTTTAAAAATAGTGATATAAAAAAGTATTTTACTAAAAATAAACCTGAGGAATTTGTAATTTTCATAACTAATAGTAATTATATTAATGAAAAAAATCATCCTAATTTATTCAAACATTTTAATAAGTACATTTCAGTTTTGAAGAATAGAGCTGAAGTTGAGCCTCGAGGAAGAATAAAATTATTTTCTCTCACAAGACCTAGACAGGAATATATGTATCCTTCAGATAAAATTGTTGCACCTTTCAAATCAAAAGGAAATATTTTTGGTTATAATCAGAATGAATGGTATGCTAGTGGAGATGTATACTATCTTAATCTAAAAAATAAAAATTTTAACTTGCGATATATATTATCTATTCTCAACTCAAAATTATTTGAAGTTTGGCTTTACAAGAAAGGAAAAAGAAAGGGTGATATGGTTGAGCTATATCAGAAACCTCTCTCAGAAATCCCTATCAAAGAAATTTCTCCTGAACAACAAAAACCATTCATCCAATTAGTTGACCAAATCCTCCTTATCACTAAAGATGAAGACTATCTTAAAAATCCAGATAAGCAAGCCAAAGTTAAGAAATTAGAAAAAGAAATAGATGCATTGG
>JBLKOJ010000019.1:0-8379 GCA_047602745.1 Candidatus Woesearchaeota archaeon
AATAAGGTTCAAATTCTCTTTCATGAGGATGTAAAAATTTAAAGGCTATTTCTAGAATTGAATTTAATTCACTTGATGTTGAAATTGTGACTTCTTCACCAGGTTCATATACATCTCTACACCCTCTTTCAAGTCTTGCCCATTCAAAATCTGCTATATTTGTCACTTTTTTAAAATTAAAACTACTTATTTATAAATTTGATGATATTAATACAATTAGAAATTGGGAAAAGTTAATCGTGAGAAGTTTAAAGTATATGAGGGAGTGTTTGATAATTTAACTCTAAATGCTCTTGAAAATCTCAAAAGAAGACAATATTATGATGAATTAGGAAGTCCTATTAAAACAGGAAAAGAAGGAGATGTATATCATGCATATAAGCAAGACTCTCATTTAGCTATTAAAATGTTTAGAATTACTAGTGCTAATTTTAAAAAAATTTCTCAATATATTATTCGAGATTTTAGATTTAGAACAATTAAAGGTAATTTGAGAAAAGTAATTCTTGCATGGTCTCAAAAAGAGTTTAGAAATTTACAACTTCTCTATAAAGCGGGAGTAAATGTTCCCTACCCTTATAAACAATTTCAAAATATTATCATTATGGATTATGTTGATGGATGGATGCTCAAAGATGCAATTATTGAAAATCCCCATAATATTTTTGAACAAGTTAAAGAACAACTTTATTTAATGACTAGAAAAGCAAAACTAATTCACGCAGATTTATCTGAATTTAATATGATGCTCACAAGAGATGGGATTGTTACAATTATTGATGTGGGTCAGGCTATGAATTTTAAAAATTTTCAAGACTTTAAAGAGTTTGAAGATTTATTAAGAAGAGATTTGCAAAATGTATGTAGATTTTTTAATAAAAAATTTAATTTAGATATTAAATCAGATGAACTTTATATTGAACTTACTCAAAACTTATTTGAAAACTAAAAAGTAAAATATTATCTCCCTTATTTTACTTCATTTTTTTTAATCGATTTGTTAAATCCCCTCTTATTAGTATATAATCAACTTCTATAAATTGATTTTTTTTCTCATCAAATACTTCAAATTTTTTAAGAGAAGATTTTAAAACTTTTCTAATCAAATTATTACTTCCCTTCTCATCAGAAGTCTGAATTTCTAAAACTTGTTGAGATTCAAATAGTACTCTGCCTTCAATAATTGCGTTTTGAATAATACATTTAACTTTAAGATGTATGAGAGGTGAATACTGAATTCTTTGTTTTGTTATCATAGTTATATCAAATTAAAATCATTTTTTAATTAAAAAATTAATTTATTTTATTAAGTTGCTCTATAGTTAAACTTCTCACCTCAATTGGAACATCATGTAAAATAAGTTCATTTCTACCCGAACGAAGTCTAGTTCTAATAGATGTTGTCTCTCTTCTAGGAATTGAAAATCTGTGAGAATTAATTTGAATATCCAAAAACTCTCTATCAAAATCCCCAAATATAAATACATCTTCTAAGTCCATTCCTCTATTGATATAAAATGAAAATTCATTTTGCGTATTAAATGAAACTTCTTCAATTTGAAGTGATGTTTGATAATTACCTAATGTCTCAATTTCAATTGTATTTTTTGAATCAAAATTAAGAATTGATTTTGGAACTTCTGCTGATAGAATAGTGCCTCTTATATCCCTAGTTGCACAAGTGGGATTTTGAGACATAACTTTAAATCCATTGACATATGCTTCAAGAGGAGTTGAACCATCTTCTCCTTGAGGACATACTACAGAGAATTTGAGTTTTAAAAAATTTAGTGAATCTTCATCAACTGTAGTTACAAAATCTAATTCTCGAGTTGAAAATTTCTCATCTTCATAAATAGCAATAATTGAAATTTCACTAAATATTTGAGAATATGATGTTAAGAACTGGTTCCAATTGACTTGAGGAGTTGAAATTCTAATTGTATTATTTCCTGTTAAACTAAATTCATTAGCAAGTATCCTAATTGGGAGTCTTGAAATACTATCCTCTATACTAAACAATTTTTCATTAATATGAACTCTAAAATCACTTGTCAAAATACCATCTCTAGGATATGGCATAATTAAAACTCCTTGAAATCCTATCTTTTGAATTACATCTCTTGGAATTTTAAAAGTATAATGTTCATAATTCAATGGACTTGATTTTATCTTAACATTTCTATCAATTGAAATTTCTTCATATTCTACAGATGCTCCAACTCTCATATTTGGAAAATCTGTAGTCCTAATTACTTCTTTTCCTAAAATAGTTGAATTTATATAAAAAATTACTTCATTATTAAAATTTGAACTTGAAATTATATTCCCACTTCCTCCAGAACTACTACCTCCGCCTGAAATTGGTGAACTTGGTTCTGTAATAACTGAACCTAATAATAATAAAAAAGCAAGTCCAATAATTCCTATACCTATCATATTTGCTTTCTTAGAATTTTTAACTTTAAATTTAGTTTTTAATAATGTTAGTTTCATTTTTAGTTTGTATATTATAATTTATCTCTGAGTGCTCATATTTGTTAACTGCTTAAATCTTGTAATTGTATCAGTTACATCTTTTTTTGCTTTTTTTGAGAGCATTTTCATCTCTGAAGTATTATAATATGCTTGAAAAATTTTATTAAAAAATTCTATATACGAGTTAGCATGGCGATGTTTGTTATCGTCTTTAACTATAAATGAATAAATTTCTAAACTGGCTTCACCTTCTACATATACATGTTCAACTCCTTCTTTATCAACTACTGTAAGCTCCTTACCCTTCATATCAAATTCAGTTTCAATAATTAACCAAATATAATCACTTATATGGGCCTCTGCAGTAAATTTAGTAAATAATTTCATTTCTTCACCTAGTTTTTTTTCTTCCAACTTTTTTTCTGTGCCATCAAAATTTTTAGTATTTTCTAGAAAACTCTTCATACCAGAATACACATAGTGTGGATCAAATATTCCTTCAAATGTAAATACTTGAGGTTGAGTAAGAGGAGTCCTATCTTTTCCCATAGTTCTTAAATATTTTATTAATTTTTAAACATTTTGCATTATTCTAAAAAGTAACATCAATATAAACAAATACTAAATTTAACAAAGTCTAAAAAAAAGTTGTCCCCGACCATCCTCCTACTAATTTATTCTGCTGATTGGGTCTTCCTGAAAACGAAGAAGAGTCCATACCATACTCACTATATTCAGGCCTCCTATTATATTCTCTTTTCAAACTCATCCAATCACTTACTTGAGCACTTGTACTTGTAATCATATCTTGACTTGTTGCACTTCCAATCTTATATCCATTATTATCAATATGAATTCCTCCAAGAGAGTCTGGATCTGCGAATAAAGAAACATCAAAAGCATCATATGCATTTAATAAATGCAAATTTGAATTTGAACCTCTTCCTCCTGCCTCAACAATTAATGCCTCTTGATATCCTGCATTTCTCAAAATTTCTCTAAGTCCATGTACATCTAAAATTCCCTGGCCTATCAAATTATGATCATCATCTTTTCCAGCTGAATCATTAAAATGAATATGTTTAATAATTCCCTCTTTATACATATGTTCAACTTCTTTATTCATCCATTTATTAAACCGTTCAATTCTATGTTCTTCACTTTCTTCCTTTCCTGTTTTAGGGTCAATTTCTTTTTTAAAATGTTTTATCCAAGTTGCTGCATGAGCGTTATCAAATGTTCCAGCAATATGTTTTTTAGCAAGCTCTCTTGCATCATCAACGGAGTGAATTTTTTTACCTGTTTCCTTTTCATAATCCTCTCTTAATTGCACATATTCACTTTCATCACTTAAAATTCGTTTAGCAAAATCTTCTTGAGCCATTCTAATTACACCTTTGTACTCATCTAAACTTGTTAAATTACCATATCCTGGAAGCATATTTTCAGGAGCTAAATATAAAGGCCTATTCTCAATATCAATATCATCATAATCTTTAATTCCAATCCATTGCTTTAATTTATATCTTTCTTTAGCAATGGCACTTGCTAATTGGGTTTGTTTATTAGGATTTGTCGTAAGATCATATTCTTTTTCCATTTCTTCTACTCTTTTATTAATTGCTTTAACTTCTTGCTCACCAATTAGAGATTTTTTTTTCAAATCAAGTTGATATCTAAGTGCTTTAAGACCTAAGTGACCCATGCCAGAGACATTTTTATTAAATACTTCATCAGTTAAAGATTTAGCAGTTCCAATTTTCTCATTTACCTCTTGCTCTTGTTTATTAATCTGAGCAATTGCTTGATCATATTGAGCAAGTTGTTGATATTCAACATATCCCATTGTTGAGACAAGTTGTTGTATATAATTATTTCTTCTTGAAATATCTTCTTTAATTAATTCAACTGCTGCTGCGTGAAGTTGCACATTAATTTGTTTGTCTTCATATTCTTGAAGTTTTAAAATTGCTCTTTTATTTTCATCCTCTAATTTTTTAATTTGTTGAAGTTCTCTTGAAAACATTTCATATTTCGTATTTAATTCTTGTTTTTGTAAATTAAGTTGTTTAAGTTGTGATTTCATTTGAGACTGAAAAAACTCTTTATCAGCAATTGAGAGTAAATTTTCATTTTTAGATAAAACATCTTCATATTCAACAACAATTTTCTTTCTCAATGAATTAAAGGTCTGGTCATCTACATAATTTAATTCTCTAGGTTTTCCATTTGAAAATAATGCAAGTGCTTTTTGATAATCTGTAATTGAATAATTTCCAATTTCAATTCCTGCTTTTTGTAAGATTTCCTGCTCTTTTTGAGAATAAATTTTTGTATTGTCTAAATTATCCACATTAACAAATGCTTGATTCCTATCAACTTGTGCAATTTTATCTCCTACAACAACATAAGGTGATACATCTGGAGCAATTTTATTTTTTTCAAGCGATTTTGCTGTAAAATATGCTTGATAACCTTCGATTCCTTGTTCTTGTGCTATTTTTTGAAACTTTTCAAATTCTTTAGGATTTTTAGTTTTAAGTTGATTAAATTCTTGTTTAACATCATACTCTTGAAGAGGATTATCTACAATTTTCCTATTTAAAGGGTTTGGATCTAAGCGTTCTTTTTTTAAACTTAAATATTCATCGGGCCTATTTTTTTTTAGCCATTCTAAATATTCTTTTGAAATATTTGGCTCACTTCGTGTATTTGAGAATTGTTCTCCTTGTATGTGAAATACTACTGCTCCTCCTTTGGTAGTTTGAGAAGCAAATTTTAGTGTTTCATCGATTTCTTTAATTGAAGACCATCTTTTTGCTTCATCAAAACTTCCACTTTGACCTAGACCGGTAAATGAAGTTACATCAAGTGAAGCATGAACACTTAATGTTTGTTCATTCATCTTTGCGAGCTGCATAATGGTTCTTCTTTGTTCAAATCCATATTTATCAGGAGTATCATTAACATTAAACTGACCTTTTCCAGAATTATTTAAATGCAATTCAACATGTTTTACTCCTTGCCTCACTTTTGCTTGAAGTTGTTGCAATTGATCTTGTCCAGGTGCAGTTGTAGTTCCTAGAGAACCTAAAGACTCCCTAAATAATTTAGGGTGAAATTGATCATCAACACTTGGATATTTTACCATATTTAAATAAGTATATTATTAGTATTTAAATATTTATAAAAATTAAAGGGGGATTATCAATTAATTATTGAATTGTCAACTACTTGCACAAATGAAACTCTATAATTTGAGATACTAACTACGTGCATTTCTATACATTGAAATCCCAATTATTTACCTGAACGAATTTCAATAATATCTCCAAAATCTAATATATTATCTCTACTGATTGGAATTTTCTTTTTAATATTTATTGCTTGAATAAAATTCTTTCCAAAATCTGTATGTAATTGGTATGCAAAATCTATTGCAGTTGCTTTTTGAGGCATTAAAAAACAGTCTGGAAGAGTATTTCCTTTTGAATCTTCTAATTTTGAGCCTCCCGGAAAAATTGGTTTCATTTTCAATAAATCAAATACTGCTGCATTTAAACAATCCTGAACACCCGTTGTATTCATCTCTTTGAGGTAATCTTGGATAATTGTAAGTCCTTTTAATTGTTGTCTAGTTAATTTATCTATGTTTGAAATTTCAAATACTTTTTCTCCAGGTGTATAAACTAATAACTCAGCTTCATTTGCTTTTTTTAAATTAAATTCATATTGGGCAACAGTTGGAATAATAATATAATTTGGAAATAATTGTTCTATCTCTTTAAGTTTACTCTTAAGTTGATTTAACTCTTTAAAGGCATCACACTTATTAGCTCCAATAATCATCGGTTTTGAAAACTCTCTAAGTTTAACTGCTAATTCAAATAAATTATCTTTAATAGTATTTGTATCAAGTGAGAGAGCATGAATAGCATCTACGATTTGTTTTTCACTAATTTTTAAACCACTAAGTACTGTTAAGAGTGCTTCTTCCATTTTCATCCCTTGCATCTTAATCTTTTTATAAATATTCTCCCAATGTTTTTCAATAATATTAAAATACCAATGATTTAACTCTTCCTCTAAAAATTTAATATCATTAACAGGGTCGTATTCAAACAAATCAATGGGTTCTCCTCTTTGGTTTGTTGAACCTGAAATATCAATAATATGAATTAATACGTCTGCTTGTCTTAAATCATCTAAAAATTTATTTCCAAGGCCTTTTCCTTCATGAGCCCCAGGAACAAGTCCTGCTACATCAATTAATTCAACGGGTGCAAATCTGTAATCGCCACTTACATATCCATCTCGAGGATTTGATCTTTTTGAAAAATCAAGAGCTGGGTCTTTAATTTTAACATATCCAATTGCTGCATTTTTATCAATTGTTGTAAACGGAAAATTTCCACTCTGAGCATTAGCAAGAGTTGCAGCTCTAAAAAACGCTGACTTTCCAACATTTGGTTTACCAACTACTCCTATAATCATATTATTTGAAATAAATTTGTATTTATAAAACTAAACATTTAAGTTCATATTTATATATTAAAAAAATCAAGATTCAAAGAATCTTTAAAAAACTAGTTTCCATGTGTATATTGTTCATAAATTGTATTTAATTGTCTATTTACTCTAATAAATGTTGCTCTTTTAGAAAATTCTTTCAATTCTTTTGCACCAATATATGTCCCAGTTGAACGCAGAGAACCAAATAAATCTTGTAAAAAATCTTCTAAATCACCTTTATGAGGAATTAACGTATATCTTCCTTCACTTGCTCTGTGAGATTCTTTTTTACCATAAAATTCTTTCATTGCTTTATTTGATGATGAACCAAAATACTCTTTAAACTTTTTACCATCTTTTTCAATAGTTTCTCCTGCTGATTGCTCAAATCCTGAAAAAAATGTTCCTGACATTATAAAATCAGCTCCTCCACAAAATGCTTTAGCTGCACAAGATGGATGTACTAAACCACCATCTGCAATAATAAGACCAACTCCCTTTTTTTTGTGTTCTTTGTCATATTTACATAATCCATGAGCTGCGTCTGCACATTCAATAACTGCTGAGAGTTGAGGGTATCCAACACCTGTCATTCTTCGAGTTGTACACGCTGAACCTGGTCCAATTCCCACTTTTACAATATCTGCTCCTGCAAGAATTATCTCTTCTGTCATTTCATTTGAAACTACATTTCCTGCAATAATAATATGCTCAGGACATAGTTCTCTAATTTTTGAAATAGTTTGTAGAAATTTTCTAATATATCCGTTTGGAACATCGATACAAATAAATGAAAAATTGTCAATGAGTTTTGTTTTAATCATCTCCTCCAAATCATCAATATCTTTATCTCTAATTCCAAGAGTGTATGCAATATAGTCAGGATTATTAAACTCTTTAAAAAATTCTTTATATTGTTCAACAGAATAATATTTATGAAATGTTGTAATAATTTTATAAGGTGCTAAAAACTTAGCCATCTCAAATGTTCCACAAGTAGCCATATTAGCAGTAAATATAGGAACCCCTCTCCAAATTTTAGGAGAATTATAAAACGTAAATGTTCTCTCTAATTGAACTTCTTTTCGTGACTCAAGAGTACTTCGTTTAGGTTTTAGTAATACGTCAGAGTAATCTAATTTTATGTCTTCTTCAATTCTCATTTTTCAATTTTTTACCTGTGAATATGTGAAGTTACAACTTTAAAAAGATTTGTGTTTTAAAAATTAGGACTATATTTGAATTTAATTTAATCTATTCTAAGCTTCTCCTTAAATGCTTTAAATTTATGAAGAGTGTGCAAAATTCTAAATAAGTAAAAAACTCACTTTGTGAGTTTTCTCAAATTTCTAAAAATCAAAACACACCCATAATTTCTTGAGGGTGCCT
>JBLKOJ010000044.1:0-8337 GCA_047602745.1 Candidatus Woesearchaeota archaeon
GAGGAGGCTGTTGAAATAGAATCAGTTGATGAAACTCAATTTGAAGAATAAATTTTTTTTAAATAATTAATTTTATTTCTAATGCTAGTTTCATTTTCTTTAGGAATTATATTTGTTTAAAATATAGTTTAAATAGAGCATAATTACGACTCAATTCAAATTAACTGACAAGTAATTCCAGTGCATCTTTTTGTTTTAAATAATAATGTAAAAGTAATTCTAAATTTTCAATATCTTCAATATTATATTTTTTAAGAAGTTCTAAAGCTTTTTTATCTCCTCTTTGATATCTTTTCCAAAGACGAACTGCTTCAAGCCCGTCAATTTGCGAAATTTCTTCATTCCTAGTAATTCCTAAATCTCTTTCAATTCGTTTAAGTCCTCCACAAAGCCCAAATTCTTTGAGCATATAGCGTAAGTCTAAATGAATACAATTAAATGTCTTATTAGAAAAATGTTCAATAAAAGGTAAATCAAATTGTTTTCCATTAAATGTGACAATTACATCAAATTGTTCTAAATACTCATATGCTTCTTCTAAGTTAATTCCTCTTACAAATATCCTTGATGTTTCACCATCATAAATCCCAATAGTTGTGATATAATTGTTATATTTTGAAAGTCCTGTTGTTTCAATATCAACGTATGCAATTTTAGACGTAAGTGGTAATAATTTATAATGATATTTTGAGAGCATTTTAGATGTAAAAAAATTCCAATTACTATGCTCAAGTGCTCTTTGAGAATCACTAACTCCTTGAATGATTTGCTCTTTAAATCTTAATTGTATTGAATCATTAACGATACTCTCAACTAAATATTCCCACGAATAAATTTCTTGTGCGTAGAGTTGAAATTCTATTTCTTCATTAATTCCTTTAAGATGTAAAAAACAATGTTTAGCATTCATTATGAAATAATTTTTTTTCATTTTTTAAATATTTAGATTATAAGAAATTGACAAATCACAATAATCAAAAATAATAATAATGATAAGAACAAAACTTTATAAAATATGTTAATTACTTTTATTCTATGGAAATTAAAGAAATCTCTCTTACATACAAAGGTTCACATTTAAAAGGATTTTTAATTCAAGAAAAAGAGGATGAATATGTTATTAAATTACCAAGTGGATATCAAATTCAAATATTAAAAACTCATTGTTCAAATGTTGAAATTTCAAATTCAATAAACTTAAAAAATATAATTCCTAAAGTTCAAATTGAAAAAAAATCTCATCTACCAAATATAGCTATTTTTCACACTGGAGGAACTATTGCAAGTAAAGTGGATTATGCAACAGGAGCTGTAAGTTCTCATTTCACACCCGATGAATTAATTTCCCAATTTCAAGAATTAAATATAAAAGCAAATCTGCAAGCCTTTATGATTGGTAATTTGATGTCTGAAGATTTACGTTTTGGTCATTATAATAAAATACTCAATGCAATTAAAAAAAATGCTTCCTCATTTGATGGAATTATTATCTCACATGGAACAGATACGATGCATTACACCTCTGCTGCTTTGCACTATGGACTGAAAAATCTCAATATCCCTATTTTACTCATTGGAGCTCAGAGAAGTTCAGATAGGGCATCAAGTGATGCGTTTTCAAATTTAGAAGCAGGAATTGAATTTATTACATATAATAAAAAACTCAAAAAAGAACAAAAACCTTCATTTAATAGAGTAGGAATTTGTATGCACAAAACTATTGATGATAATGAATTTCTTATTTTAGATGCTATTAATGCTAAAAAAATGCACTCTTCACGAAGAGATGCATTTAAACAAATCAATTTTAAACCTGTTTGTGTAATTACTTCAAATTTTCAAATTAAAGATGTTAGAGAGGAATTATTTACAACTTTAAACCCCTCTATCAATGTAACTATTGAGATTGAGTTGTATGATGAAGATTTAAAAATTGGAATATTTACCGCACACCCTCATCTACATAAAGAGGAGATTGAAGCATTAAGATTATATGATGGAGTAATTCTAAGTGGAACTGGACTGGGACATATTGGACTGAGTGAATTTGATGATATTTCAACTAAAAACTTAGAAAACTATGAGGCAATAAAAAAAGTCGCTTCTCAAATTCCAGTGTGTGTAGGAGTTCAAAGTGTATATGGAAAAGTGAATATTAATGTGTATTCATCAGGAATTAGACTTCTTGAATCTGGAGTTTTAGGGAATTTTTCATCTCTTACAATAGAGACTCAATTTATCAAACTTGCTCATCTACTCTCAAAATATAAAAAATCAAAAATTTCATACGAGATGTGGGGAGAGAATTTAGAAGGATTTGATATTCAAAAATTGGTCGATAATTAAAAATAATTAATTTTCTCTTCCACCCATTAATTTGTCTTGCCATTTTCGAAGTTCATCCCATTTATTATTCTGTGCAAGTTCAGCTTGCTTTGGCCATGTTTTAGGGGAGTGTTGAGGTAAATCATTATTAACTAAAATTTCTTTAATTTTGTATGCTGGTGTTTGAGAGATTTTTTTAAATGTTGTTATATTATTATCATATAAAACTTGTTGAATAACAGGACCAATTCCTTCAATAAGCGTTAAATTATCCAACCTTTTAGATGTATCTTTAGTTTTCACATTTTTTGAAGAACTCACTTTTTCAGGTTTTATTTGTATAATAAAATCTTCATGGTCTTTATTACTTTCACTTAAATTATTTCCAAGTAATTTACTTCTCCCATATGAGTAATATAAGCTCCTTCCCTCAAGTGTTACTAACAAGACGATTGCTGAATAAATAAATGTATTTAATAGTCCTACATAAACAATTCCACTAGTTAAAAATTCAAATGTTCTTCTCATTATACTTAGAAATAATATGCTGACAAACCCCCAAAATATTAATCGCATTATAAATGTTTGAAATGGTGCGAAGTTACTCTTAAGAGCAACATAATAACCAAATATTGCTGTCAATGTTCCAATTGTAATCCAACTTAGTTCAAGTAGTCCAAAACTTATTTCAAGAGGATACATAATTTGAGAATTAATAATTAGAATTATTCCTAATAATGTAAATATATAAAATTTCTTCTTTGATATCATAATTATTACTGAATTTCATATATTTAAATACTTTTCTAAAATTTACTACTCCTAAATTATAACTTTTTTGAAACTACAAATATTTATCTCTTATTTGTTAAATAAATTGGTGGTAAATCAAACTTTGCTACATATCTAAAATATTTGAAATTACATATTTACTATTTAAATCTAAAACTTAAAAACTAAGTAGTCCCGAAGAGTAGTTAACTAAGAAATATAATTCACTTAGGAGTTCACATTAATTATTTATTTTTAAAAAGTAATTATTTAAAGCTCAATTCAAGAATTAATGAACTAAAATAAAAAGTAAATAAATTTTTTTCTCACCACATTCCTTTTCTTTTGATATAAACGCTATGTCCCCATTGAACACACAAATCAAAATCTAATAATTTTAAATGAAGTGGTATATCGCAAGCTCCAAAACAAGGTCCAAAATAAGAAAAGAAAACTACATCCTCTTTTTTTAGTTGAGATTCTAAATAATCAATAACTTCTTTAGCATAGTATTTTAGACCATCAGGAAATTGTAATACTATTTTTTTATTTTGATGTTTTTTAATTTGCTCAACTAAAATATCTAACTCTAAATCATAATATGTTGAGTATTTCACTTCTTGCTTATCTAATACTTTCATTATTTAAACAATAACTTAACCTTTAAAAATATTCCCTTATAATGAATACAATATTTTTTATAATATTAACTGATAAACTAAGTATGGGATTTTTAAAAACATTATTTACTGGCAAAAGAGATGAACTTTCTCAAGAAGAAATGGTTAAGTATGAAGAACTTCATAAAAATAATAATGAACCATATCAGCTTAATGATGAAAATGATATAAATAATTCTAATTTACATTTAAATGAAGTTTTAAAATTTATATTAACTTTAAGTTCTCCAGAGCTTGTAAAACTAAAAAATCAAATAGCTCAAAGAGAAGATGATATATCAAAGGGAATTTCTTCATTTAAAGATTTAGATACTCAATTGTTTGAGGAGGACTCTGATAATAGTTTAACTCAAAAGGATTTATATCCAGATATTTCTACAGAACAAAAAGATGAAATAACTAGTAATAAAGATGAGGAAAATAAAGATTTAATTGAACTTGCAGAGAAGGAGGAATATTATGATATAGACGAAGAAAAAATTCTTGAAGAAACAAAAGAAGTTTATCTTGACGATACAAACAATTCTAAATCTGACTTATTAGAGGAGGATAATTCACAAGTTCAAGAATTTGTAGAAATTGATGAGATTAGTGTTTCAAAAGCACTCCCTAGAGATCAGGAACAAACTTCAAAAGATGATCCTACATTGTTTAGTATTATTCATGATGAATTAATGGAGGTATTTGAGGAGGGTAGAATTATATTATTAAAAGAAGAATTTTCATTTCCAAGTATTGGTTCAAGAGAGACATTAGCTTTTGGAATTTTCAACTCAGATTATTCAAAAATTAGCGATCAAACTCATTGGTTTATTCAAAATTTAAAAAGATTTTCAAGACTTAAAGAGTGTAAAATGTTACTTAGTGAAGAAAATGAAAAGGACTTAATTTTAGAGGTAAATGATAAGTATGCGATTTTAATTTCTTTTAAAACGAGTAATTTAGTAAAAAATAGTTTTGAATTTAATAGAAAATGGGACTAATCAATAAAATTTTTAATCAAATCACACTTAAAAAATCACAGGGGTTTCCAGTTCAAATTGTGATGATGACTATTTTGGGAGTTGTATTATTATCTATGGGTTTTTTTTTAACATCTACAATATTTAGTGAAGGAGATGAGTTCTCAAGAGATTTAAGTAATCAATTAAGAACTAATATTGACTCAAGATATTGTGACGGCCAGAATGCACTTTGTGCTCCAAGAATTGTACTTAGAGGAAGAGATGCAGATATATCGCATGTAAATGTTGTAAATCTTGAATCAACTACTCAAACATATAGATTAAGAGTTCGTTCAGATTCTAGTTCTCAAAGTCAAATAAATGCATCTTGTGGTGTTTTATCATTTGATGCCTATGGATTACCCATTGAAGTTGAAAGCAGTACATCAGCCGAAATCCCAATAGCATTTTCAAAAAGAAATATTAATCAAAGACCTTGTTCATTTACAACAACTATGTGGTTAGAGGATTCCAATAATCAAGAAATTCAAGGGTCAAGAACTCCTCTCATCGTAAGGGTTGAATAATTATTAAATTAAGAACTATAACATTATTTCAAATTAACTTTTATTTATTTGTGTTATATGATATGTTTCTAGTTGAATTAATTTAGCTTTTAGTGCATGTAAAATATTCGAACAATTCGAAAATCCTTGCATTTCATCTTTCCATAAATTATGATGATCTAAGTTTCCAGCAAGAATTTTTCTCACATCAATTAACTGTTTATACATAAGTTCGGCTTTACTTTGTTCATCAATAGATTTAATTTTTAACTCTTTTGAATTAGTAAAAATTTCTTTAAATTCTTCTTCTTGCCAAATTAACACTTCTTGTAATTGTTTTTCAAGTAAAAATATATCTTCAAATAGTTCATAAGTGTCTTCGTTAACTAAGAGAAGAGTTAGAGAAGTTAATGTATTTTTAAATACTTCTTGCCTGTTGATAAGTTTTTTTAAGTGTTTTAATTCTTCATGAATTATTTTTAATTCTTTATCAATTTCTTTAAACTCTTTAGATTTAAGATATTGTTTCATATTTTCAGGAGGTGTATTTAAAAATTTATGAATTAAATGACTTACTTCTTCAAGTACATCTTCTTGATTATGCTTTAATTCTTTAAGTTCAACACCCCAGAGTTTAGCTTCTTGATTTATAAATAAATCTAAACATTTATATAATTCAAAAAATAATTTATTAGGGTCTTTATTCTTTCCAAATAAAGATAAAATTTTATTTACTATCATATTATTTATAAAATAACATTATTTAAATTTATATGTTACTACTATCAAAAATGGACAATTTAAGTTTATATGAAATTTATATAAAAATAAAATTTTATTCATTCTTGATTTTTTATACCAAAAGGTTTAAATTCTCGCCCCCCTCCTTCATAAAATTTAGAGAAAAATTCTACATAATGAAGCCTTAAACTTTGCAAGAAACTCTCAAAATTACCAAGAGCAATATTAAATAAATGTCCTGTAGTAATTAAGATAATTCCAAATATCGCACTTACAACTCCCCCTTGAATCATTGGAACAGAAAATTCATTTACTAATACTGCAATTGCAATAGATGATAAACCAACAGCCATTAAACGTGCGTATGAGAGGATATTTGTAAATAATGTAGGAATTTCAATAACTCCTTGGAACCCGTGTCCAATGTAGAGAAGTATTGCTGTTATACCTATTAATGCAAATCCTAAGTAAAATAGTAAATCGATATTAAAAACAGTACTTAGATAGATAAATCCAACTCCAATTTGTAAAATCATCCAAGATACATAATCACAAAAAACTTTTTTAATAGATGATTTAATATGATTTAAAATTCCAATTAAAAATCCTAGATTAATGTGTATAAGCCCAAATACTAATGCAATTATGAGTAATGTTTCAGGATAATTAGCTCTGTGAAATTCAAAGGCAAATAATTCGGGTTCGAATCCAAAATATTCTCCATATATAATTCCAAAAAACATTGATGAAATAGAACTGAGTTGCATTACTGAAAACATATTTTTCATATCAGAGAATTTAGATTTTAATACTGAAAAAATGAGAAATGTAACTAGTCCATATCCAAAATCTCCTAAAATAAATCCATAAAAAAGAGGAAAAAATAGTACCATGATAATTGAGGGGTCAAATTCACGATATTTTGGAAACGAATAAAATGATAATAAATCTTCAAATGCTTTAATAATTCCTTTATTTGGTAATTGAACAGGAGCTTCATTATAGTTAGCATCCTCTACTTCAATCTTATAAGAATCTGCTAGTTCTTTTTGTAGTCCTATTTCTAAGTAATAGATTTTATCAGATGGAACAAATCCTTGAATAAGAACATGATGAATTGAGGATTTAAAGTTTTCTTTAGATTGTTCAACTTCTACTTCTTTTGAGAGTTTTAATTCTAAAGACTGTAAGTGTCTTAGATTTGAGTTTGCAAGTTTTGTTAATTTTTGATTGATAAAATCTAATTCTTTCTCCAATTCTTTAATTGACTCTCTTTCTAGAGTATTATTTGGAATAAAATACTCTTTATACTTAAATTGAGGAGTTACGGGTGAATAAAAAAACATCCTTTCTTTAAATTTAAACATTTTAACTAATTTGTTTTCTTTTTTGAATGAATTGAGAACATTTTCTTTAGTTTCATCTACATATCCTATAACTCCAGTTTGAATATTCTTATTAGTAATATGCAATTGCCGTCTCACTTTTTCTCTTAATTTATAATCTTTTGCTTGAATAATTTTTTGTTCCAATTCCTGTTTTTCTTTGAGAGTTTCAAATATAATATTAATTGCATCTTTGGAGAAACCACCTTCTAAGTTTGTGAAATAAGGTTTAATTCTAGTAATTGCTGATCTTAGTAGTACGAGTTCTTGTGTTTCTTTATCAATTGAAGTTCTGTCTAATGGTTCTAATGATTCTAATTTGGTTTCAAAAAATTCAATAAGTTGCAAATCATAAAGAGCATAAGTTAAATTTTCTAAGTCTTCTTTTTTAATTAAAATAGAAACATTTTTCATTAATTTAGATCTTCTCATTTTTTACTTCCTCTTACTTTACTAACAGCTGGATTTAAATTAAATTCATCATTAATTTTCAATATTAGTGAATCTAAATAAGAGTTATAAGATATTTTTTTTGATGACTCTTTAGCATCATTTATTAGAACTTCATATTTTTTTTGAATATCATTTTCTAACTTTTGAATTTCTGTGGAATTTTTTTTTTCAAGAGTTAATATTAAGTCTTTTTTTTCTTGTGATTTTTTAACTCTTAATTTATCTATTTTAGATTCTATACTTAGTTGATACTTTTTAATTTCTTTTTCAATTTGTTTCTCTTTAAGAAGTATTGATTGAATTGAACTATTCATAATTGAATAAACTAAATGTTGCTTTATAAGATTTACGTTATTAATAAAGTTTTATCAATTAGAGTTGAGAAATGATACCAATTAGAGTTTTTCATTTCATTATTTTACTAACACCAAAACTTTTTTTCTTTCTTTCATCTTCTCATTATTTTGAAATA
>JBLKOJ010000020.1:0-8121 GCA_047602745.1 Candidatus Woesearchaeota archaeon
AACAAACCAAGAAGTGCAAGGACAAATCTCAGCATTTGACCAAAAAGATGGAAACTTAACAAACCAAATTACTTGCACAACTAACTCAAATAGAATTTCAATTAATCTTCAAAATGGACAACTAACTGTTAATAGAGAAGATAGATTTAGTATCAACACTCAAATACATTGCCAAGTAACTAATTCTAACGGACTTAGTTCAACAAATTCAACTCAAATACTATTTGATTTACAAAATCAAGCCCCTCTTGTAAATATTACACCTAATGTACACTCAGGATTTGAAATATTACATGTTAACTTTCAAGTATCAGCAGTTGACCCAGATGGTGATCAAATCACCTGTGAAATATTTGTAAATGGTGTTTCAAGACTTACTAATGATTGTGAAGCATTCACTAAAAGTTTTAACAAAGGAATATATACTATTGAAATAGTAGTAACTGATGAATTTGGCCTTAGTAGAAGTGATTCAACTACTATTGAAGTATTTGAAAAATTACCTCAGAAAGTAACTTTAAACGTTAATCCACAAAAAGTATTTGTAAAAGACCCTATTAAAATTAATTATACTGTAATTGACTCTACAAACTTTGTAAACTGCATACTTGAAACCAATGGAAAACTTCTTCAAGCAATTGGAGGAGGAAGTTGTATTGGTAACTTTACATTTAAAACCTCATATATGCAAGCAGGAATATATAATGTTACTCTTACAACTGTTGATAACAATGGGTTAGTTGTAACTAAAACACAAGAAGTAGAAGTAATTGAAGTATTAAATCCTAAAGGAACTCTTAAAGTAACTCCTGAAAAATCATTTGCCCCTTCAAATATTGAGGTACAAGTAGAAATCATACACCCTCAAAATTTAAGTCTCACCTGTGAAATATTTAAAAATGGTCAAGTTATTGGAACTAACTGTACTCAAATAATTACACTTCAAGATGTGGCTGGTGGAACACACACATTTACTGCAATAGGAGAAGATGAAAGAGGAAATGTAATCGAACTTATCGATTCAATATTAGTATTAAGAGAAGAAGATAAACTTCAAAATCAAAATATCATTGTAGATACTCAATTAGGAGATAATAGTAATGTAGATGTAAGAGTTACATATGCAAATGAAACACTTGCTCAAAGAGTAACAAGATTTAGACCATATATCGTATGTGAAGATGGAATTGTAAATAATCTTCAAAATGAACAATCAATTAATGCTGCTCTTAAGAGTAGAAATATGGTAAATGATGTTGAATTTGGCTTTGAGCTATTCATTAATGATTTCCAACTGCAAGTTGAATATGATAAAGAGTGTACTCTACAAGTAGAGTTTTGGGATAACTATGGGTTCATTGATCAACGATCTGCTCCAATTATATTTAAAAGACTAACTCAAGAAGCTGGAATTCCTTCAGTTAGGGGACAAGGAATTGACTTTAGAAATCACTTAACAACATTGTTACAAGACTCAACATTTACTACTGGAAATAATCAATTTTCTGTAGTATTGATTAATAATGAGAATGAAGCAAAAACTGTAGATTATACAATTACGGGTCAACAAATTAATATAAGAAGTAGTGGAAGTTACAACTTACAACCAAATGAAGAAAGAGTAGTCCCTATGACAATTAATGTTCCTCTAGGAACTGAAGATGGAACATATTTAGTGAGAATTACAATGACTCACAATGATGTAAGAGAGAGCAAACTTACTCATATCAGAGTAGGAGAAGAATCAATGCTTCCAACATATACAACTAGTCAAAACGAGGAAGGATTTGGACAAAGTAGAGCAATTTCCTTACCTAAGAATTGTTCAACTTGTTAAAAATACAAATTTTTTATTTAATATTTAATAATTTTTAAATTATACATTAAATCAAATATCTCAAATTTTAGAAAATTATTTTTTTAAGATAATAATAAATTATTGTAATTTTATCTCAGTTTCAGTAACTTGGCCCATAACATCAGTCAATAACCAAATTCTTGTAATCTCTTCATCAATAAAATAAATGGTATCTATCTCTAATGTTCCAAACGGAGTTTCTTCTATAATTGAATGATGAGCTTCACAAACTTCAACTCCTCTATGTGTAGAAACTCCTTGAATCACTGATTCTATACTTCCTCCTCCTTCTTCTTCTACTTCAAAAGTATAAATTTCTCCAGGTATACACCACTGACTAAAAGGAGCAGATTCAAGACCTAGTGTTCTATTAACTTGTACTACAACTACATCATCATCTTCAACTTGCATTGTAGAATTTTGATTATCTACTGTATTTTGACCTTCTAAAATATCTTGTTCAAGATTTTCTAAACTATCCAAATTCTCAGTTTCTTCTACTTCAAGTTCATTTTCCTCAACTAAATTTTCAACATTTTCTTTAATCTCTTCTGAATTTTTTTCATCTGAATTTGATGAACATCCGGCAAATGCCAAAGAAAGAATCATTAACATACTTATTATAATTTTGTTCATGATATTTGAAATTTCACGTTTTTGTTTTTAAATATTTGTTGTATCATAAAATCAAAAAACACTTTTTCAAAATTCCCTACACTTAAATACATCTTTATAAGTTAGAACTAATCCTTCTCTTAATACATTTTGTAGTTGCTGCAATTCTTCTCCTTTTAATTTGAAATTATCCTCAAAAAAATTATAACAATATAATTCTTTACTCAGCTCAATTTGAATCACATACACATTTTTCATTTGAGAATATTTTTGTGTAATATATCCTCCTTTGTATGGTGTGTCAATAGTTGTATCATATCCATGATTTTCAAAAAAATCTTTAAGTCTTCGAGCAATATTCAAATCAATACTTCCTCCTTCTAACGTTCCAATACAAATATCAGGCCTCTGAGTATCATCAGTTGCTACACATCCTCTCATTGGTATTTTAGCCATTGAATGACAATCAATTACAAGAGCAAAACCCCCTTTTTCAATTTGATTTTGAATCTCTTCTTCTAATACTTCATGATATGAATCATAATATAATGTAAGTAATTCTTCTTGAAGTTCAAAAGGATAATGTTGTTTTAAAATAGATGAAGAGTCTAAAAACTCCCAAGCAAATACTCCTCTTTTATCATTCACACTTTCTCTACTTCGTGAATAGTTTATCATATATGGATTACACATTCCTTCAATGATAGTTCCAAGTTGCAAGTCATATACAATATTTGTGTGCATATCTGTATCAAGTAAAATATTATTTGAATATTTTCTAAATTGAAAACATCTTACATCAACAAGAGTTGAAGAATGAGGAATTGAAAAAATTATATTTGAACTATCATATTTTTTATTATATTTCTTAATTTTTACTACATTCTCTTTTAAAATAGTAATTTTTTGTTGTGTTTGAATATCAATGAGTTCTAATTTCTCTTCTTGTGTTATTGTACTATTTTCTTTCATTTTATTCATCTTCAATAAACTCTTTATTCCATTTTCTAAATCCTAAAACCAAAAATAACAATGACAATAAAATACCTACAACGACATAAAGTATTTGATACAATATTGAGGTAAAAAGTAAGTGTACTAATATTGTTACAATAAGCATTGGTAAAAAGCATAAGAAGTAAATAATAAATACACTTGATTGCATAAGTCTCTCATTAGGTCTTAAACCGGTGAGCCAAAAACTCAGTCCAAAATTATAGAGTGAAATTACAGCTAAAATAAAGATTCCTTGAACAATTCGTATCCACTCAAATACTGAAAAAAAATATGAATATATTAGTAATACTGTTGTTCCAAGTAACATTGTAATTCTAAATGTTAAGTGTACTTTTGGTAAAAAATATTGTTTAAACATTATAGGTAAATATCTATAATATCTATGTGAATCACTCATAATTAATGAGTTTAATAATTGTGTTGCAAGAGTTGCAAAAATAATTGCAAAAAATAAGACATCTATTTGTAAATCTCTTAAAATTTCAATTGTTGAGAACAATAACAATACAAGAATTGATGGAATTAAAATTGTAAAAAGTGGTTTTCCAATTATTCCCCCTGTTCGTTTTAAATCAATGAAATCTTTAATAATCAAAGGAGAATAGGTAGAATTAAATGAAATTGATTTTCTTTGAGATGATGAAGAAGAAAACGTCTTTGTCTCAAATCTTTCATTTACACAAAAATAACTTAAAACCATAGCGATAATAATTAATAAAATCAGAATGAAAAGTTGAAAGAAATCAAAGTTAAGTAAAAGACCTATACCTAAACTTTGAGTAATCCCAAGTGTGAGATACAAATATGAAAATATTGCTACTATAATTCCAGAACTTAAAATAAATAATAATTTTGATTGTTCAAAGAGAAATGAAATGAAAAAAAATATGTATAATCCTAGCATAAAATGTAGAGTTGAAACTAGGATTAAAAGAAAAGCAAAAATAATACTTAATTGTCCAAATGCTATACTCACCATACTAAATCCTAACAATGTTGGGATAATGAACCAAAAAAAGTAAAAAAAAGAGTCTGAAATGGAAAAAAGTAATAACGTGCTTTTAAGTGAAATGGGAAATATTCTACTATGAGCAAGTAATCTATTTGAATTAGGAAATACTCTCTCTAAAAAATCTTTTGCAAAAAGTCCAAATGCCCCACTCATTGCTCCTGCTATTGTAAATAATAGCAAGATTGTGGGAACCACCATATTTATATTAATTGAATCATATACAAGTAAACTTAACAATGTAATCCCCGCAAAAAATACAAGTAATGTAATTGGATACGAATAAAAGTTTGAAAATTTATACAAAGAGGAGTGCATTCTTAATTCTTCTTTGATAAATAATTTGAGTATATCTAAGTGTTTCATTTTTTGTTTGTAAGAGAGTTGATTATTTACCCTTCATTTCTTTTACTTCATTTACTTCTTTTTGAGTCATTAATGTTACAAAATAACCCTCAAGAGATTTGTGTTTTTGTACAATTGATTTCACATTCCCTTGATATTTATTTTTTCCATATTGTAGTATGCATACCTCATCACATATTTCTTGTGCTATTGATAAAATATGTGTTGAGAGTACCACAGTATTTCCTTTTTTTACATATTGCTTGAGAAATTCTTTTACTTTTTTTTGAACAAGAGGGTCTAAATTAATTAGAGGTTCATCAATAAATACCACTTTTGGGCTATGAATAAATGCTTGAATAAATAATAATTTTTGTTTATTTCCTCTTGATAAATCTTTAATTAAAATATGTTCATTTCCCATTAAATCTACTAATTTATAAAAAAATTCTAATTTTGAAAAATCAATATTTCTAATTTTACATACAAAGTGTAAATATTCTTGTACTGTGAGAAATGATGGAGGAGTTTCTTGCTCAGGAATAATTCCTAAGTTTGCTTTTAACTCAATAGGATGAGTTGTAGGATTAATCCCCAATACTGAAATCTCACCTGTTGTTGGAAGCAGCTGTCCTGTAAGTATTTTAATAAGAGTAGACTTTCCAGAACCATTTGGTCCTAAAATTCCATATAATACTCCTTTTTGGAGTTCTAAAGAGACATGTTCAAGAGTAAAATTATCAAATGTTTTTGAAACATCTTTTGCTGATATCACATTCATATTTAAAATATATTTGACAACTTATTTAAGTATTTAGTAACACTCTAAGAAGAGGATAAAGAGGAGAAGGAGATAGAGAAAAAACTAGAAACATTTAAATAATCTGATGTTTTAATAATACTTAATATGAAATCATTTACAGCTATTGTTCAAAAAGAAGAAGATATGTATGTTGCTACATGTCCTGAAATAGGTACAGTTAGTCAAGGAGAATCTATTGAAGAAGCTATTGAAAATCTTAAAGAAGCAACAGAATTGTATCTAGAAGAATTTCCACAAGAAGGAAAATATAAACATTCATTTATGACTACTTTTGAGGTTAATAGTGAAAGTGTCAAAACTTAAAAAAATATCTGGAAAAGAATGTGTGAAAATTTTGTGTAATAAGTTTGGTTTTGAAGTAGTAAGACAAAAAGGAAGTCATATAATTTTAAAGAAAGAAACTTCAATTGGTAAAATTGGAACTGTCATACCTAACCATCCTGAATTAAAACTTCCAACTTTAAAAAATGCACTTAAACTCGCTAAGGTTGACATTGAAGAATTTATAAAATATCAATAACTATGTTTTATTTATTATCTCTTACATCGATAAGTTTAAACCAACCATTCTCCATCACCACATATGCATAATCTGTAAGATACATTCCATTATTCTCAAGTTTTGTAGATTCTTCAAAACATTTAATTACAGATTTTTTGTGAGAATTATCTCCATAATGAGGTAAAATTTCAAAATTTACAAATCCTAATCCTTCATATGAATCAAGTTTTACATCAACCCAATCCCATCCTTTTGAATTTTCAATAGAAGGTGAAAGTACTACTGCTCCTGCACTTGCTCCTGAAATAATAAATTTATTTTTATTATTATTCAAGAATATATCAAGTCCTGATTTTCTAATATGATGTAATAAGTAATTAGGGTATCCTCCTCCTAAATGTATTCCATCTACATCTTGAAAATCTTTTTCAAAATCTTTAATCTTTTTTCCTTCTAAATCGTATAATATCAAATCAAAACCTACATCTCTCATAGTATTAAGAATTATATCAAGCCAAGATAAATCTCCCTTGCTCACATTTGAAGCAGTTTTTATAAATATGATTCTTGGATTTTTTGAAGAATATTCTTTTACTAGTTTTTGAGCAACTACGCTTTCAAGAGACATCAAGATAACTTTTGACATGAATATTGTATTTGTTTTTAATTTAATTAATTTTCGTGATTTTTTACAATTTTAAAAGAAATATTTATATATTATAACAAACTATAATATAATATGGTATCAACAACAATTCAAATTAGTTCAGAACTTCAACAAGAATTAAATAAAATGAAACTCTTTGATAGGGAGACATACGAAGAAGTAATTTGGAATATAATAGAAGATTCAAAAGAATTATCTGAGCAAACAAAAAAAGATATAGAATTATCTAGAAAAGAAATTTCAAAAGGAGAATTTGTCACACTCTCTGACTTAAAGAAAAAGTATAATATAAATTAAATTTAATTAAAAAATGTATGAAATTATACTATCAAAAAGAGTTGCAAAATTTATAGATAAACTTGAATTTCAAGACAGAGAGAGAATACTTATCTCACTTGATAAACTAAGAATCAGACCTGAAGCGTATCTTAAAAGATTAGTTGGTGAAAAATCATATAAATTTAGAGTTGGTAATTATAGACTTATTATTGATATTGAAAATGATAAACTTCTAATTCTTGTAATTGATATTGGACACAGAAAAAACATATATAAAAAATAGATTTTAATTCAATTTTCTTTTCTCAATCAATCCTCTCTTTTCTATTTTTTTTCTAAAGGTTTATAATTAAATGTGTATTAAAACAAGCTTATTTTCCATTAAATCTACTAATTTGTAAAAAAATTCTAATTTTGAAAATTCAATATTTCTAATTTTACATACAAAGTGTAAATATTCTTGTACTGTAAGAAATGAAGGAGGAGTTTCTTGCTCAGGAATAATTCCTAAGTTTGCTTTTAACTCAATTGGATGAGTTGTAGGATTAATTCCCGATACTGAAATCTCACCTGTTGTTGGAAGCAGCTGTCCTGTAAGTATTTTAATAAGAGTAGACTTTCCAGAACCATTTGGTCCTAAAATTCCATATAATACTCCTTTTTGGAGTTCTAAAGAGACATGTTCAAGAGTAAAATTATCAAATGTTTTTGAAACATCTTTTGCTGATATCACATTCATATTTAAAATATATTTGACAACTTATTTAAGTATTTAGTAACACTCTAAGAAGAGGATAAAGAGGAGAAGGAAAATAAAATAAAAGCAAAAAATTATAAAAAAAAAGGAAATTAATATTACATAAAATTATGTAATAATTAAGATTTAATTATAAATCAAATAAACTATTAAA
The DNA here is from genome assembly GCA_047602745.1 of Candidatus Woesearchaeota archaeon. Classification (GTDB taxonomy): domain Archaea; phylum Nanobdellota; class Nanobdellia; order Woesearchaeales; family UBA583; genus UBA583. The sequence goes on from JBLKOJ010000020.1 coordinate 8,027, forward strand.
AAATACTTAGATTTGTATTATTTTCAAGTTAATAAATTTTATATATATTAAATTATATTTTAAGTTATGAGTACTAGATTACAAGGAGTTTCTTT
>JBLKOJ010000045.1:0-7981 GCA_047602745.1 Candidatus Woesearchaeota archaeon
CTTTTGGACTAACTTTTCTTAATGACTCAAAGAGGAATGTTAAAGAAAAGGTAGTTGTGAGAGAGTTTAAGTATGAGTAGTTATATGTAGAGTTAGAGTTTTTTAAGTGTTGCTTTGCAACACTTGAAGTTTAAGTTTGAATAAAATGAAAACAATTCTTTTGGACTAACTTTTCTTAATGACTCAAAGAGGAATGTTAAAGAAAAGGTAGTTGTGAGAGAGTTTAAGTATGAGCAGTTATATGTAGAGATACTAAGTGTTGCTTCGCAACACTTGATTTCTTTTAATTTATTAAAATGGAAAATAATATTTTGAGTCCTTTAGAGAGTTTAATTGAAGATTTAGAAGAGGTTAATAATATTCATTTTCAAAAGAATTATTTAGAATATTAAGAAGAACAACAATTTGAAGAATTCTATATTTTTCTAAATCAACAAATTGGAGGTATAGGTGAGGGGTATGCTGAATGTAGATTATTAGAAGAGTTATATTTTCAAAAGATAATTTACCATTAAATTTAATTTACCATGTCCATTCAAGTGGTTTAGGTGTTAATACAAATCTTTCTCCTCCAAATTTTAGATTTTCAAATTCTGGATTTTTTAGAAATAGACTAAAAGTAATTGATAGTAGGTGTTCTTCTTTTAAACCTTCTTATAACGTATATAATTCATCTCTTAAGAATGAAAAAGTTTATTAATACATTACTTTTTGAGTTAGTATGGAATTAATACTTGAAAGTCCAGCTTTACTTAAAAAAAGTATGGAAATTATATCAGATATTGTTCAAGAAGGAACATTTGTATTTAAAAAAGATTATGTTGAGCTTGTAGCATTGAACTCAAATAATGTTGCAATGGTAATTTTTAGACTATTATCCACAAATTTTAAAACATACGAATTAGATGGAGAGAATAAGCAAATTTCAATTAGTCTTGATTATTTATCAAATGTGTTAAAATCATGTGATGATAAATCAGAATTATCAATAACATTTGCTCAAAATGGGAGATTAAAACTTAAAAGTTTGGGAAATAATCCAAAAGAATTTGAAGTTGCTTTAATTGATTATGTGAATGAAGAATTACAAAAAGTTCCCGATTTAAAATTTCCAGCTAAAATTATTATGTCATCATCACAACTCTCACAAGCTGTTGGAGATTTAGGATTTTTAGAAGAAGGAGTTACATTTAGAGCCCAAGATAAATCATTTGCACTTGAGGGAAGAACAACAGCAATGGCTGGAAAAGTTGATTTTAAGGAAAATGTTGATGTAAAAGTAGAAGATGAATTAATGAAATACGAGTGTAGATATTCAATGGAATATTTAAAAAAATTCATTAAAGCTGATAAAATTGTTCCAAGTGTAGAATTATCATTTAATAAAGATTATCCATTAAAAATTGAGTATAAAGTTATGGATAAGTTATTATTAGGATTTATTTTAGCTCCAAGAGGAGAGGAGTAAATACAATTAAAATCTATTTTTTTCATTTAACTTTATCCAATATTATTATTATTTAATTTACAATTAAAAATACAAAAATGAAATCGTATGCAATTAGTAGAAGTTGGAGAATTACAACTCCACAGGCTCAAGAGGATGTTGAGAAAGTAGTGAGAGAAATTATTTCAAATGGAGATGGAATTGTTACAAGGGGTGCTTTAGGAGTTGATTATGTATCTACTGAAATTGTATTAAACGAAGGAAACCCAAAAACATAATTACAACTATATTTACCAATATCATTAGATAATTTTTGTAGACATTATAATACTAGGGCAGCACAAGAAGTTATTACACAAGAACAAGCAGATACAATAACTTCTCAACTACAAAGAGCAAGAAAATTAGAGACTATGATTTTTGATGATTTTGGTTTTTCTGAGGCAAATGAAGAGAGTTATTATGCAAAAAATACTAAAATAATTGAAGCAGGAGATTATTTATATGTATTTCAAGTAAATAAAAGTAAAGGAACTCAAGATGCAATTAATAAAGCTAGAACTTTAGGAAGAGAAGTTTTTGTAAAAGAGTATAAAGTTGATTAATTGATTAAAGTATTTTTGAGTATCTTCAAGTATCTAAAAATATTTATAAATTATTAACTATTATACTTTTTTATGGAATCCTCCATTACAACAACTCAAATAAATCTAAAATTACCTTCTCCTTTGATGAATAAAGCACAACAGTATGCCCAAGATTTTGGATATGTAAATATTCAAGAACTTATCAGAGAATCTTTAAGACAAAAAATTTTTGATGAAGAATATAAAGAAGAGTACGTTAAAGAAATTTTAGATACAAAAAAACAATACATTGGTAATGAATCTAGTATGGATGCTCTATTAGAACTTGCTCAAGAAGCTGCTAAATACAAAAATGCAAAAAAATAAATTAAAAGAAGTAATTTTTGCAATTTTAGAAATTGATGTTGAAAGTTCTCAAATGCGAGATTTTCAATTTGAAGCAAAATTTGAGAAGAAAATACTCAAACTTAAAGGAAAGGAAGCATTTAATGTTTTCACTAAAATTATTGAAATTTTAAAAAGTGAAGATTTAAATCGTTATAAAAATTTAAAATATTCGTTAAAGAGATATAAAAGAGTTCATGTTAATACATCATATGTAATATTATTTTATGATGATACTATAAATACAATATTTTTTGAAGATTATGAACATCATGATAAAATATACAAACAATAAAAATGGCTGAATTAAAACAAGTAATTCTTATGAGAACTGATTTAGGTATGGGTAAAGGTAAAATGATTGCACAAGGAGCTCATGCATGTGTTGAGGCAGTGTTTGAAAGTAATAAGAAATTACTTTTAAATTGGAAAAGAGGTGGAATGAAGAAGATAACTTTAAAAGTGAACTCACAAGAAGAATTGGAGGAGTTAATTGAAAAAGCACAAGAGGAGGATTTAGTTGCAGTAACTATAAGAGATGCAGGAAAAACGCAAGTTGAGAGTGGCACTATGACTTGTGGAGTAATTGGTCCCGCTCCAGAGGAGAAGATTAATAAAATCTGTGGACATTTACAACTAATGTAATACATAGTATTTTAATTTTTTATTAATCAAAAGCATTTCTGGCATCTTCTATTCCTCCTTCTCCTGCTCCTAAAAAAATTCCCCAATTTTCAGAAAATCCACCTGTGAAAAATATAATAAGTACAATTAGAACTACAATTGCAATAATAAACTCGACAATAAGAGTTAAAGACAATTCAACTCCATGTTTTTGTTCGATATATTTTTGAATTAATTTTATTTTTTGAAGTATCATATTATTTTAATTATTGTATTTATTAATTATATCCTTTTATTACTTTAATGTTTGATAAGTCTTTTTCACTATCATCCCAGATTAATTCCTTTTTTTGGTTAAATATTCTAAGAACTCTCATATATTGAAGAGTCATTTTTTTGTTATCAGGAGTTGTAATTTTAAAAGAGAGCCTTGATATAGTAATTTCAATATCTAAAACTGTAATTTCTTCACTTTTCTCAGGAGAAATATAATATTCTATAATATATCCTGAAGTATTAATTTTATCACATTGAAGAGTGAAAAGAAATGAGTGAGTATTAAATACATGTTCAACCATATTGATAATAATCTATAATTAATTAAAAATATATCTTTTATTTTTAGCATTATTTATATCATTAAAATAGATATACAAATGAGAAAATAAGTTAAAACTTAAAATGCTTGCGATAGAAATGATAAAGTTGAGAAATTATTATTCTAATTTACAAAAAAAATTAAGGTTCTAACTTCAAGTCATCTAATAATAAATATTTCTAAAAAGATACTTTTAAAAAGATAAATTAACAAAATTATGTATGATAACTCTTTTTTGTGATGGTGCTAGTAAAAATAATCCTGGAATTTGTGGAATCGGAGCGATAATTTCAAAAGATTCTCAAAGAGTATGTGAAATAAGTGAATTAATTGGAACTAATTATACAAATAATATTGCTGAGTATTGTAGTATTTTAAGGGCGTTGTATGAAGTTGTAGAGTTGAAAATAGTTTCCCCTAATACTTTGACTAAAACTCCTATTTCAGTTATAATGGATAGTGAATTGGTAGTAAAACAACTCAAAGGAGAGTATAAAGTTAAGCAAAGACAATTAAAACAATTACATAAAGAAGTAACTGATTTCATTTTTAAACATAAACTATTAATTTCTTATATTTGGGTTCCAAGAGAGCAAAATTCAATTGCAGATAAACTTGCAAATCAAGGAATTGAAAAAAGAATTCAAACCCATCCATTTATTGAAAATATCCTTCAAAAAATTTCCTCAACTCAGTTAGAATTACCTTCAATGAAACAAACTACTTCTAGTAATTCTAAAAATATTCCTGTGAATTTAAATTTGATGAATTCTACGAATCAACTTGTGATTACAGAGAGAGTTTTTTTTTCAAAAACAAGTTGCCTAAAATTTCAGATTTCTAAACGAAAAGAGATGTACATTCATTTAGGAAGTTTAAAAGGACATAATTGGGAATGGATTATTTGTAAATTTAATGATGTTGAAATAGCCGAGATTTGTTCAGTAATCTTAAAACAAAAAGATAGATGTGCTTTTTTTCACAAAAATTCTTACAATGGGAATAATTCAAGTACTCAAATCTGGTGTAATTCAAATGAAAAAGGTTTTTCTATAAAAATTCAAAATCACTCAAAATTACTTAATTTATATGAAGCAGATGTACTCTATGAATTAATGAGAAGAGGGATTTGGGAAGTAAATAAATTACAATAAATATTTCATTCTTATAGCGTTATAATATTTAGTAAATAAAGCTTTCAATCATTAATTTTCGTTGTTTAATATCTTTTAAAGATAGTTCATTACGATACTCGATAATTTCATTAAATATATTTTTAAATAAATCTATTTGAATTAGGTCATGGTCTTGTAAAAAATACTTTATCTTATCGATAAATTCTCTAGTATCGATTTCTTTTATAATATATGAGTTAAAACATTTAATTACTTCTTCTTTTTTACCTATGAAATCTTTTGAAACAAATTCTTCTTCCATAATTAAATAATGTATTATATCTATTAATAAAATTTGTAATTATTAATTGATACAACTACATATAAAATGCAGTTCTTAAAATAAATAAAGGTACTAAAAGTAAAATACCAATAAATAATACAACTATAAAAACTGATACAAATCCTGCTAGAACACTCATACTAAGCTCCATATTATGAGTAATAGAGATTGTGTGAGCAATTACAGCTAAATAGTATATTGTAACTGCAAGTGTAATTAACCCGCTTATAAAAAAACCCGCTAAAAAAAAGGGCGATATTAAATTTGCAAATGTCATTAAAATAGCATCAAATATTGAAATTACAGTATAAATCAATAAAAATGGAACATATGAAATTAAAAAAATCTCAATTGTTTTTTTATAATTTTTATCTCCTCCAAAAATTTTAATCCATAAGTGACTCCATAAAATTGAAATAAATGTAAACATTAGAGAAAATAATGCAATAACTGGAGCAGCAATTAGTAAAAAAGGTGCTATATTAAAATCTTCAAAAACTAAATCTCCTGTAGGAGCAATAAGTTCTGGGAGCATATAAAATGCAATTATAAATGCTGTTAATATAAAAAAAATAAGTGAACCTATAGAAATTGAAACTTCTTTTGATGCTAATTTTTTTGCTTCTTCTTTGTCAAATAAATATAGTCTAAATGAACTTTTTATGTAATCCTTATAATTCATATTTTCGATAAAGACTCTGTGTTTATAAAATTAATTGATTTTCATATGAAAAAAATGCTTAACTATAAATAATAACTTCTAAGATTTGTAGATAGATTAAAGTTCTTATTCTAGAAAATTTTTCTTAAATTTAAAATAGTAAAGAGAAGGTAAAAATTATTAGTGGACTTAAAATTTCGAATTGAAAGTAGAGTAAGTGAATCATTTTTTTGACTAAACCAAATTCAAAAATAGAAAAATTGGAGAAAATTGTTAAGTATATTTAAAGAGGTTTTAGATAAAATATCAAAGACTAATAATTGATTTGATTTTCTTCAAAAGATATAAAAAAGCAAGTTGTTTGTATTTTTTCGTATTTACGTCCAATATTTTTTTAAATTTGTAAATTTAATAGTAACTACAGATTATCCTAAAAAAGTTCATCAGGCTATAATAAAAAGAGGTGTATTATTAAAAAACTCAATTAAAAGAGGTAATTGATTTTATAGGACAAGAAAATTTTTTTGTAAGAATATTTCTTCTTCAAGATACACGATTGGTTAAATCTGCTATAATTTTAAAAATGGGATTTGAAATAGTTCACTGATATTTAATAAATTACTAAAATTAAAAGAGCATAATTTTTATGTAATTATTTCTTCTTTTTCTTCTTCTCTTTAGTTTTCTGTTGTGGTTTTGTTTTAAGCAATAGATACACATAATGCAGAGGATTTTTCGCACGTTTATTTTTGAAATGATAAATATCTAAGTCAATAGTGTCTTGTGTTATTCCAATGTTTTTGTAATAGTTCTCATTTGAATAATTAGGAGGAGAAATGGTGCTTGTTTGATTAGAAAACCAGTGGAATTGTGCTTGAAGATATTGTTCTTTTAAAGGAAGAGTTTGACCATAATTCCACTTTTTCACTTCATCTTTAATTAATTCTTCATCCCACTTTATTGAATATAAAAATGTTAAGAGTACAAATAATGCTCTTTTTTTACCATCTTCAAAGTCAGTCTGTAATATTTCTTTAATTACTGGTGAGAAATCTTCAAAATTCACTTCTTGGTCAATTTCAAATACTTCTCCAAATGCATCACTAAGTAATGTAGTTTTTCCAAGTTTGGAATTATAATCAATTCTCCTCTTTTCTTCTAATTGTTTAGTCATATTTGAAAAATCAATTTCTTGAGTAAAATATTCAATTGCTTTTATTTGTAGTTCTCTTCCATCTTTTCCAAATTCAGAGTTATAGTTCAAAAATTCAAATTCTACATACTTTTGAGGTTCCACATTTTGAGGATGAGCATCTTTAAATTTATCAAATTCTAAAAATTTATCAGGGTGAATGGGAATTGACACAAGTTCACTTTTTTCATGAAGAGAATAAGGCATTCTAAATAAATGTCTTGATGTAATTAAAATGGTATCAATTTCAATGAGTTTTAAAAGATTTAAGTGATGAGCATCTTTATCATCATTAACTAAATCTTCAAGAGGAATATCCCATAATTCACTGAGTTTGTCAATTGAACCTGCATTATCAATTAGAGTAAGTGAGAGTTCACCCTTAACTTGTTCAGTAATGTAGAGAGCCATATATTGTGCAAGTTCAGGAAATAAAGAACTCATAGGATGATATTTTCCAAATTTATCAGGAACATCACTAGTAATAAAACTCTCATAAGGAATGGCCAAATGAAATCCTTTATTACCTGAAAATTTGACACTTAGATTTTTAATTCCAATTTTTTTAAGAAAATTGATAATAATATTTCCTGCAATTTGAGCATATTCATAACAAACTCCATCTAAATCCAAGATTAAATCCCATCCAATTCTATTTTGATCTCTTTCGTGTGTATTTTTTTCAGTTCCCAGTAGATGAGCATTAAGCCATCTCTCCTCTGAGATGTGAAATGAAGTAGGTAATTTTTTTCTAATTTGAAGCAAATCAAATTTATTTTCAATAACAAATGGTCTTTTACCAAATACATCAGTGTATCTAAGAGCAACTTCTCTATTTTTGGAGAAATGGAGGATTCTCTCTTGAATATCATCACGTAAGTAATAATCTCGAAGTTGCTCATATTCCATAATTAGTAATTAGAAGATATACGTTTAAAAATATTGTGTATTTAAGGCTCTGTCCAGTTCCTAACTAAAAATTAAATTAAGAATCAAGAATTTCTATAATATTAATTAAAAATTAGTAAAA
>JBLKOJ010000046.1:0-7546 GCA_047602745.1 Candidatus Woesearchaeota archaeon
TTTTTTAGTGGAATTTCTGTTCCAACTGTAGCGTATTTAGGGGCGTTTATTATAGTAGTTTTAGTGTTACTTGTTCCATTATTTAAAACGTTTAATATGTTTAAGTTTACATGTTCAAATTTTAAAGAGTCTAATAAAGAGTTATTGATATTTAGTTTTCCTCTTATATTTACAGCAATTGGAGCTACATTACTCTCATATTTTGATACCTTAATGCTCACATATTATGATACTCTTGTTGAAGTGGGAGTATATAATATTGTATATCCAACTGCTCTATTATTAGTGTTAATTGGGAGTTCTATAGGAGTTGCTTTGCTTCCTGTTATTACTCGACTTTTTGAGGAAGGGAAAAAGGATATTATTTCTCATGCATTTTCTAAAATTTATGTGTATGTCGGGTTTGTAATTATTCCTGCAATTGTTATATTAATTCTTCTTAGTGAATATATAATTGAGATATTTTTTGGAGAAGAATATTTATTAGGGCTTATTGTGTTTAATGTGTTAGCATTTGGTTCGTTATTTAAGATATTTTTTGCAATTCATAATAAAGCACTCATTGCAATTGGTAGGCCTGTTTTTATATTTTGGGTGTATGTATTTGGAGCTGTGAGTAATGTGGTGTTAAATTTGTTTCTAATTCCTCTGTATTCTCTAACAGGAGCTGGAGTTGCAACAGTGTTGAGTTTTATGTTAATGTTTGGAGTTTCATTTATAATGCTCAGACGTGAAGTAGGATTGGTTTTTCCAATATCTAAGTTTTTGATGATTGTGTTATGTTCATTGAGTATTGTTATTTCAGTGCATATTTTTTGGTTGTTATCATTTAATATATATGTATTAACTGCTCTTGGCCTTATTGTGGGAGCTGGGTTATACATAGGATTGGTCTTAATATTTAGAATAATTGATGTTATTGAATTTTTTAAAATGTTTGGCATTGATATTGAGGATGTGTTTGAGAAGATGATGAGGAGATTGTTGTGAATTTGAGAAATTTTTTCCTATTTTTTAAAATATTTTTCTATTGAAAAGATACTTGAATAATAATCAAATGTGAAATTATAATTGTGAATTATATGATTTTTTTCAATGATATTTTCATTAAATATAAGAGTTTTTAGAGGAGAATATTTTTCAATATATGAATACAGTCCCCTTTCAACTTTTGGAGTTTCTAAATATGATTTGACTTCAATTGCAATGTGTGATTCTCTTTCAACTTCTACTAAAAAATCTACTTCACTACTGTTTTTATAGTTGTAAAAGAGTATTTTTTTTTCAAGATAAATAAGAGAATTTAAAATAAAATTTTCATATACAACTCCTTTATCTAGTCTATTAGAAAGAGGTTTGAATTCGTTTAAAAGATAATTTTTAAATCCTAAATCTTTGAAATATATTTTAGGTGATTTTATTAATTCTTTTATTTTAGTATTAGTATAAGGTCTTAGTTGAGTAATAACATATGTTTTTTCTAATACTTCAATCATTTCATTGAGTTTTTGGTATGATATTTCAAGTAGAGATGAAAGTTTAGATTTATTGATAATACTTCCATCTTGCATTGCAAGTATTGTAAGGAGCTTTTCAAATTTATAGGAGTTTTTATACTGTAAAATGTCTCTAATTTCTTTAAGTAGATAGGTATTTACTATTTGTTTGAGACGTAGTTTTTTATCTTCGTGAGTTGTTTCAAGAATTACTTGAGGGTATCCTCCATAAGTTATATATTCTTCAAATAATGGCTTTATTAAAGAAATACTAGAGGGTGAAATTGAATCGAGTAATACAAGTTTAGACTCATCTTTATATTTAATAAATTCTTTAAATGAAATGGGTTGGATTTCTTCAATAAATACTCTTCCAACTAAATACTGCAGAGATTGAATAGTAAGTTCAGGAGCTGAGGAGCCTGAGACGACTATTTTTATGTTTAGTTTGTCATAGAGGTATTTGAGTTTTTTTCCTCCATGAGTTGCATATTGAAATTCATCAATAAAGATAACTTCATTGTCTTGAACAAATATTCTGATAAATTCATCAATATCTTCTTCAAAAATTGATAATACTTTTTGGTCATCAAAGCTTAAAAAAAGTTTTTTTCTTTTTTCTTCAGAGTTATATAACATATTCATAAGAGTTGTTTTTCCAACTCTTCTAGCTCCTATGAGTGCTAAAATATCAGGTTTTTTGTATAACTTTTCCAATCGTGCATATATGGTTCTGTGAATCATACACTAATTATGTTTCTTATTTTTATAAATATTTGTAAAATAAGTGGATTATTTTGAATTATTTTTGTAAAAAAAGATATTTGTTAAAGAATATTTTCTTGTTTTGATATGAAGGAGGAGGAGAATTTTTCTTTAAATATTTGGTTCATATTTGAATAAAATAGTTTGTAAATGTATAACTATGTTTCTTTTTTATTGGGTGATAAGTTTTTTGTAGTTATTTCGTTCTACTCAATAACCATACTCAATAATTTACTTCGTAAATTCTTGGTCGCTTATTCTTCTTCGAGTAATAACCACAAGCAAAAATTAAACTAATTTTTTTGTAGTTATTTCATTTCACTCAATAACCATACTCAATAATTTACTTCGTAAATTCTTGGTCGCCTTTTATTGTTCCAATAAAAGCCATTTCCATATTGGTAAGACTTGAATTGTTATTCCTTCTTGTTTAAATTCATCTTCTTCATCTTGTGTGAGTATTACTCCTTGTTGTAAGTTATGAGTTTTACATGCTTCTAAAAGACCTTCAATTTCTCTTCTTTTAGTGTTTTCATCTTTGAGAGTTTGTGTTACTTGAATTGCTTGAGAAATTTTAAGATTTTTTTTAATGATAAAATCACATTCTTTTTGTTGTTTATGATAGTAAATTTCTAAATTTTGTCTTCTTAATTCTAAAAATACAATATTTTCAAGAACTCTTCCTATATCTTGTGAAAATGAGAAGCTATTTGAATGTATAAATCCTGTATCTATACAATATATTTTTTTAGTTGATTGAAGTTGTTTTGATAATGAAAATTGATATTGTGGAACAAAAAATAACAAATAGATATCCTCTAGATAGATTGTAAATTCATAGAGAGTATCTTTACTTATTTTTAATCCTTGAGATTTGAGTTCATTAAATATTTTATATGTTGAGAATTCTTTTGAGACATTAGAGATTCCTTTTTTAATAAAGAGTTTTAATACTTCTACATTTAAGATATGATATCTTTCAATTAAATCTCTAAATATCATAACATCTAGATATGTTTGAAGTGTTTTTATTGAAATTTCTTCTTCTAATTCAAAGAGTTCAGGAAATCCTCCTATCGTGAGATATTTTGTAAATTCTCTTTGAATTTTAGCTTTATTTTTGGTTGAATGTACATCATTTGTCTGAATTGTTTTAAAGTTGAGATATTCTTTAAATGAGAGTGGCAGTACTTCATATGATATAGATCTTCCTCTTAGACTTGTTGCAATTTCTGTGCTTAAAAGTTTTGCAGATGAGCCTGTGAGATATATATGTTTTGAATAGGTGTCGTATATTCTTCTTATAAATTGTTCCCAACCTTGAATTTCTTGAATTTCATCAAAAAAAAAGTAAACTGATGAAAGGTCTGTATCGGGGTAGAGTTCTAAGTATGAGTCTATTATTAATTGTAAGTCTTGAGTTGTAAGTTGTAGTCGTTCGTCTTCAAAATTGATGTAGAGTATGTGTTGTTTTTTTACACTATGCTTAGTGATTAATGTGTCTATGAGTTGCATAAGTAGAGTGGTCTTTCCAGCTCTTCTAGGACCTATGAGAGTTATAATTTTTGTTGTATTAAGAGGAATTGTAAATCCTGTTCTTAGAATGAAGTTTTGAAGTTTTGAGGTGTGAAAATCTGCAATGAGAGTTTTTAAAATTTGTTTCATAGTTATATTATGATGTTAGTGTTTATAAGTTTTCCTTTTTAAAAGGAAGATTTATCTCATTTATTTCCTTTATTAAAGGAAAGTATGTGGGATTAGTATTAAGAATTTTACATTTAGAGTACATATATAAAATGTTTAAATAGAGATGATTGAGGAGGATTTGAGTTATTTTGTAGAATTACTTGAAAAACACTGAAATTAATATTTATATATTTTCAACTAAATATAATTTTTTTTGTTTTTGAGTTTTTGAATATATGAAGGATGTATTTGAGATTCTTCTTTTAGGATTTGATTCATATTTGTATGAAATAGTTGTATGTTTATGAATATTATTCTCCAATATAGTAGAAATTGTTATAAAAGAGTTTCTTTCTTCTTTGGTATGAAGAATAGTATAACTTCTGTTGTTCTTAATGTGATTGAAAAGCAAATCTTTTTAAAAAATTAGATTTTATGCTTAAAGATAAGGGGTTTATTGTGTTTGAGAGTCATGATTTGACTTCACTAGATTTGTATTTAGAACCTAAGTTGGGTATTTTTAAGGAGTTAGGGTTTAAAGAAGTATTTAAGACACAGGACTATGAGAATGGAAAAAGAGTTACAATCATCTTTGAGAAAAAATAGAAAATTTTTTTAAATTTTAAATACATAATCTATGTATGAAATCTCAAAGTGTTATACAGAATTCTAAAAATATTGACTGGGAGTTAGTTAATGATTTTAAAGAGGCTCTTGAAGAATTAAAAAGAGGAGAAGTTATTAAGTGTTAATTATTATCTTCTTTTTCTTTGAGTTCTTGATGTAATTTATATGCATATTCTTTAAATTCACTTAGATATGATTTGATATAATTGATAGTTTCTTGCTGAGATTTTTTATCGCTTGAACCAACTATTAGTATTATTGCAATTTCTTTATATACTAAGTAGTATACTCTCTTTGCTGCTATTTTTTTCTCTCTTAAAAAAGGATAAGATAATTGGTTGCCCACACTATCTCCTTTTTGGCTTAAATCTCCTAGGACAAACTTTTTTAATTCAAGTAATTCTTTTTTTGTTAATAATTTTTTTAATTCTTTTTCAACTTGAGGTAGTAAGAATACTTGAAACATAGTATTTTTCATATTTTTTACTTATATATATTTTTGTTATTTTGTAAGATTTAGGAAATTTTATAAATTATGAATTCATAATATGTATATGGAAACAGTTACTATACCTAAAGCTGAGTATGAATATTTAAAATCACACGCTAAAGATGTTGATTGGGAACTTGTTGAACAATTTAGAAAAGGTTTAGAAGATTTAAAACAAGGAAGGGTGATTCGAGCTGAAGAGAGTTCGTTATTTAAGTAACTATTTAAATATTTTCAACTAAAGAATCTAATTCATCTATTGATGAAAATGTAATACTTTTTTCTTCTTGAGCTTCTTCTACTTCTTTAACAAATTGTGGATTTAATTCTCCTTCTAAGAGATGTTCTTCATATTCATTAGCCATTTTACTAATTTTTGGATGTGTATATCTATGATTCTTTGATAAAACTATCAATTTTTAATATGTATTGAGAATATAATATTACTATTAATTCACCTGTTTTTATTACTATATTATCATCTAAATCCATATAATCATGAGCAAGTCTATTTCTAAATCTTGTGGTATTGCTCAATTTTTTAAGAGTATCGGTATCAAAGATTGAAAATTCATTGAGTTTTTCAAACGATTCTCTATATGTTTGTGCGATATATTCTAAGTGGGTTTCAAGGATTTCTTGATTAATTCTCACAGCACTCTCTACAATTTCCTCACAATCTCTTTTTGAACTGCTTTAAGAGCTAAGTAAATGTTATCAACTTCATTTTTAGCTAAAAATGTATGATATTTATTTAGAGATATTTTTAATTTTTCAAGTTTAGACTGCATATAAAATAATCGTTGTTCAATAGTGCTAGACATTTGTATGTTGAATGTTCTTTGAGAGTTTTTTTCGCATTAAATCTCTTTTTTTTGTTCTAAATGGTTTAGTTTCTTGAAGCATACACCATCCGTCCCACTTTTTAAGAGTAACATACCCTTTTTTGTATTCATATAATACAATTCCGTTTCGCAATATTTGATCAACTAATACTAAATTATTACTTCTATTAATATCTATAATATCAAATGAGTTGGTATGAAAGATTTCTTCTAATTCTTCAAGTAACTTTAGTTTCAACTCTGAGGATAACTCATCATCAATGAGATATGCTAAGTCAAAATCACTTGTAGAAGTATGTGTGTTATTTGCTCTTGAGCCAAATAATATGAGAGCTTTAAAAGAGTATTTTTTTGAGAGTTGAGTTAATTGTAAATGAAGCTCTTCAATTTCCATATAGTAGTATAGGATTTGTATGTTTATAAATATTATTCATGAGAGGAGTAGAAATATTAGAATTATTTTTTGCTCTTTTTAGAATAAATAACATCATGATAGTCATAATCTTCAAATATGATTACATTTCTTTCAATTCTAAATAGGAGAACAAAATGTGTATTAATATGAACTCGTTTATAATTTTCAAGAGGTTTCTTCAAGTTTTTGTAATGATTAATATTTTGGGAATTACAAATTTCTTTAATTTTTTTAGTTATGTTTGAATATGCACCTATGTCTTTTTTGGAAATTTTTTGTAATGTTTTTAATAGGTTTTTACTAAAAGAGTATCTATACATTTTTAATTAAAGAGTCTAAGTTATCTAAGGAGTCTAGTTCAATATGTTCTTCTTGCTTAAATTTTTTTGAGTTTTTCAATATATGAAGGATGTATTTCATGTTCTTCTTTTAGTACTTCTTCTAATTCTTCTCTTACATTTTTTCTAAGAATCGTTTCAATTTCTTTGAGTTCTACAACTTGAGTCATAGTTATTGTACGATTTGAATGTTTATAAATATTATTCTCCAATATAGTAGAAATTCTTATAAAAGAGTTTCTTTCTTCTTTGGTATGAAGAAGGTTACAACTTCTGCTATTTTCTGATGTGATTGGGGGGGAGATTGTTGTAAATTGAGAATAGATAGAAATTTTTTTAAATTTTAAATACATAATCTATGTATGAAATCTCAAAGTGTTATACAGAATTCTAAAAATATTGACTGGGAGTTAGTTAATGATTTTAAAGAGGCTCTTGAAGAATTAAAAAGAGGGGAAGTTATTAAGTGTTAATTATTACTTTCTTTTTCTTTGATTTTTTGATGTAATTTATATGCATGTTCTTTAAATTCACTTAGATATGATTTGATATAATTGATAGTTTCTTGTTGAGATTTTTTATCGCTAGTTGATACTATTAGTACAAGTGTTATATTTTCATATACTAAAAAATATATTCTTTTATCTTTAATTCTTTTTTCTCTTAAATAAGGATAGTTTAAGGGTCTTCCTATATAAGGATTAATTTTTAGTTGTTCGATTATTTTTTGAACTTCTTGTAATTCTTTATAGTTTAAAATTTTTTGACTTTTCTTCTCAAAAATTCTTTTTTTAAAGATTTCTTCTAAGAGGAGTTTACAAGTTTTTTAATTTTTAAATTACTATTAGATGTATGAAGCAGTTTTATAAGAAAAGATAGTTATT
>JBLKOJ010000047.1:0-6834 GCA_047602745.1 Candidatus Woesearchaeota archaeon
TTGTAAAAAATATTTTACATTTTCTTTATAAAGAAAATAGAACTATAAAATATATGACACAACCAATTGATTATAAACAAGTTGAAAAAGTAGATAAAGATGTATATGAAGCTCTTCAAAATGAACTTAAAAGACAAGAAAACACATTAGAATTAATCCCTAGTGAAAATTTAGCTTCAAGAGCAGTAATGGAAGCACAAGGTTCAATTTTAACTAATAAATACTCAGAAGGATACCCTACTAAACGATATTATGGGGGAAATCAACACGTAGATGTAATTGAGCAACTTGCAATTGATAGAGCAAAACAATTGTTTAGAGCAGAGCATGCAAATGTTCAACCTTTAAGTGGTGCAATTATGAATGTTGCAACATTTTTTGCATTATTAAACCCAGGTGACACTATTTTAGGAATGGATTTAGGACATGGAGGACACTTAACTCACGGACATCCTGTCACTCACATGTACAAAGTATTTAATTTTGTAAGATATAAAACTGATTTAGAAAATGAAGGAAGAATTGATTATGAAAATCTAAGAGAAATGGCTTTAAAGCATAAACCTAAATTAATTCTAGCAGGATTTAGTGCATATTCAAAAACACTTGATTGGAAGAAGTTTAAAGAAATCGCAGATGAAGTAGGTGCATATACAATGGCTGATGTCTCTCACATTTCAGGACTTATCGCAGCTGATGTATTAGAAAATCCACTAGATGTTGGATTTGATGTCATGACTACTACAACACACAAATCTCTACGAGGACCAAGAGGAGGATTAATTTTATGTAAAGAGGAGCATAAAAAAGCAATTGATAAAGCAATTTTTCCAGGACTTCAAGGAGGACCACTTGAACATGTAATCGCTGCAAAAGCAGTAGCATTTAAAGAAGCATTAGAACCAAGCTTTAAAGAATATTCAAAACAAGTAGTATTAAACGCAAAATCAATGGAGAAAGGTCTTAAAGAAGAAGGAATTACCATTTGTTTTAATGAAACTGAAAACCATCTCCTCCTAATTGATTTACGACTACAAAAAGTTACAGGAAAACAAGTAGAACACACACTTGATGAAGTAGGAATTTGTTGTAATAAAAACTCTATTCCTGATGATGAAACAGCATCCCCTTTAAATCCAAACGGATTGCGTGTTGGAACACCATTTATTACATCAAGAGGGCTCAATGAAGAAGAATGTCAAGAACTTGGAAGATGTATAGGAAGAGTAATTAAACATATTGAAGATGAAAAAACTCACGCAGAAGTAAGAGAATTTGTGAAGAGGATGTGTGAGAAGTATCCAATTTATTGCTAAAAAAAATTATTCTCTTCTTCTAATTATATCTAAATTATTTAAATAACAATGAAAACAATAAAAATTCTCTTGAGAACTCAAATTTCTTGAATTCTTTTGATGTAATAAAATCTGTTGGATTTCTCTTCCTACTTCATCTCTATTCATTGTAGGAGATTCATATGTATACAAATTTCCAATAAATCTCTGTGCTGTGAAATAACTTTGATTTGAGTTAATATATGCAATTTCAGAGCTTGCAGTTTGTCCAATAATATGAACCTGATCTCTTTGTGGAGGTAATTCTCGAGATGAATCTAGATATGAAAATAGAATATCTTTAAAATCAATATGAGAATACATTGTATCAATATTTTGATATTCTAATTCTAAGTCAATCACCATAAAAGGAATTCTATAATTATGAATTTCTTTACTCATAAATCCTTTATCTCCGTGATCTGCTACAACAATAATAGTAGTATTTTCAACTAATTTTTCTTCTTCTAAAAAATCATACATCAAATTCATATACATATTATAATATTCAACCCTACTCATACCAGATTGAATAATATAACTCTCTCCATGTCCAAAGATAAACTCTTGAAATAAAAATGTTTGCTCATTATTTCTAATTGAATCTTTAACTTCTTCAATAATTACAATATCTTCACATCCACTTTGATATTCAAGTTCTCGAATACAAACCTTCCCTTCAAATGGAAATTTGGGCAAAAATATATTTTCATCCCATTCAAATGCACCTAAAATTAAACTACTCTCTAATTGAGCTGCAGCAGTAACAGTATGATACTCATGATAATTGAATAAATCTACCATATTATCTTCTCCCATAACATATCCAAACTCTTCATTCCAATTATCAATGTATGATTCAAATGGAATAAATGCACCATACAATAATGACCATAATCCTCCTAAACTATCTTGATTTTGTGTAAAGTAATTGGAGTAATGATGCATATTTTCTTCAACTCGTTTAAAAAAATTCTCTTCTTGTGGTATTGAAGAATAATCTTCCAAGAAATCTGAATAAGATACCTGTTCCATAATAAACACTAGTACTCTATCTCGCTCAATTTGGTACTGCGAATACTCCTCAAAATCTCTTGAAATATATTGTAATTCCACCTCATTAAAATCTTGAGAGACTAATACAAAACTTTGAAATGGTAATTGGGAGATATCAATAACAGTAGTTGCATATACATTATTCATAGAAACTGATAATGTAAGAGGAACAATTAAAATACCAATCACACTTAAATATAATAAAATGTTAGAATTAAATGATTTTTGTTTGATATTAATTCCCTTTTTTATATCAATTAATGAAATTATTTTTGAAATATTAACCAGAGGGAGTAAAAATAAAAATCCTACTAGAATAATTATTGAAATTATTAGTGATGGTTGTAAAATAGACTGAGTAAAAAATGAAAAATAATGAAAATTCACACTAAAAAAAGAGTATTTAATAGCAGATGTATCATTGAAAAAATAATTTGTGAGCATAAATAGGAAAAAATTAATCACAAAAATGATATAATATATAACACTTACAATTATTTTAGTAATTTGAGATTTATTTTGAGTAATAAGTTTATATAATACTAAAAATATAAATAATATTGAAAATTTAACTAGGGAGTTGTATACAATAGCTTGATAGTTAAGAGTTCTATAAAATTTAAATACAAATAAAACTAAAGTTGTTAGGATTACAAGTTTGAAATGGTAATCATCAAAAAAAATTTTAACCATACTATTAAAAATTTTTAACTCCTTTTAAATTTAATTCATACTTTATTGACATTTTTATAATTAAATCTGTTTAATTTTTTTATTAAAATATACTAATTATGTTATTACTTGATGAATCAAAGAATTTTTAATGTTAAAATTTTTATATTTATAATTATAATGAACTTAAAATATACAACCTCTGAAAAAATTAAAAAACTAGTAAAAGAGCAACAGCATTATTATCAATATCAACAAACTAAATCATATGATTTTAGAGTATATCTTTTAAAAATCCTTAGAAAACTTATTATTGAAAACGAACAAACTCTTCTTGAAGCAGTATATAATGATTTAGGTAAAAATCAAGAAGAAGCATATATCACTGAAATAGTTCCAATCTTAAGTGAGATTAATCACACATTAAAAAATCTAAAGAGATGGATGAGACCAGTTAATGTGTCAAAACCACTTCAACTTATTGGAACTAAAAATAAAATAGTAAAAGAACCTTATGGTGTAGTCGTAATTATTGCTCCTTGGAACTACCCTATTCAATTAGCACTCTCTCCTCTTATTGGTGCAATTGCTGCAGGGAATTGTTGTATTGTAAAACCTTCTGAAATTTCATCTCATACTTCTCAAACATTATACACATTAATTAGTACGTATTTCCAAAAAGAGTGTGTTGCAGTAATACAAGGAGATGCTAAAACTACAACAACGCTTCTAGAACAAGAAATTAATTATATATTTTTCACAGGAGGAACTCAAGTTGGTAAAATCATTCAAACACAAGCAGCTCAAAGACTCATTCCAACAACATTAGAACTTGGAGGAAAAAGTCCTTGTATTATTGATAAAAATCTCACTCATTTAGAAGATGCTCTTAAAAAAATATGGTGGGGGAAGACAATTAATTCTGGCCAAACATGCATTGCACCTGATTTTTTATGTGTTCATGAATCTCAAATTGACAAAGTAGTCTCAATTTCTAAAAAGGTATTATCTCAAATGTATGCTTCTTCAATTCTTGAAGATACCAATTTTGGAAAAATTGTCAGTGAAAAACATTTTCAAAGATTAACTCAATTCGTAAAAGACACTGAACATGAAGATAATGAAATAGTGTTAGGAGGAAAATTTGATGAAGAAATACTCAAAATTGAACCTACTCTTGTACTGATTAATAATGAATCAACTCCTTTAATGCAAGAAGAGATTTTTGGACCAATTCTACCAATAATTACCTATAAATCAATTGATGAAATAATTTCAAAATATAGAACTTCGTATCCTCTTGCACTGTACATTTTCTCAAATTATTTAGCATTTCAAGAACAAGTTCACACTTCAATTCAATCAGGAGGAGTATGTATTAATGATGTAATTCTTCAAGTTGCAAATAATCATTTACCATTTGGAGGAGTTCAGACAAGTGGAGTTGGAAGATATCATGGAAAATATAGTTTTGATACATTCACATATGAGAAAAGTATACTCATTAGAAGGGGATTTAATTTTAATATTAGATATCCTCCATATCCAAGTATAAATATTTTAAAGAAATTTTTGAGATTTTGAGAATTACTTTTTTTAAATATTAAAATATGAATTAATTTAAACTAAATTTCTTCCAAATGAGACTGGAATTATTCTTCCAAGAGCAATAGTTTCACCATTAGGATTTTTACCTCTTGCAGTATATGAAATATCAAAACGACCAGGGGATGCTAATTCTAAAATTCTTCTCAAATCAGGAACTGCATCTTTATATAATCTAGAACAACCTCTACTTGAAGTATTTCTAAATCTTTGAGCATTTTCAAACGCTTCATTATTATTAGTTCCGTGAATAGCATATAAGTTATATCTTTCAGGTGCCCATCCATTTTCAAATCTATCTACAGGAATTGACTCTCCATTTCTACTATAATTTTGCATAGGAACCCATAAATCTCCAAAGACATTATTATCAATTAAAACTCTTGGTTTGTTAACAGGTGCCCATAATACTCCAGGTCCTGAAAACGAAGAAGTATAATAATCTCCTCTTAAATTTCTTCCCAAATCTCCTAAAATAGTCGGAGCTCTAAATACTACTCTTCTTTCATTATTAAAAACAAATACATTTCTTGTTTGAGTATCCACTCCAATACTCATATGTGTAAGTTCTTGAGGTGTTAAATCTCTTCTAGTAAAATGTTTATCAGGGTGTTCAAATGATAAAAAAGGATCTATTAAACTTTCATCAGAATGTCCAAGATTTGAAGAGTAGTTTTCTATAATTTTTCTCACTAAATCTTTTTGTTGAATACCATGAGATTCTCTTACAATTTTTGGATATATCTCATCTCTTATTCCTACACATCCACTAAGGCCCAAAGTAGTAGCGGCTAGGCCGGTTTTTAAAAATTGTCTTCTATTCATTACTACTTATAAGTTAACATGTTTTTTTAAATGTTGTGATTTTTTTACTAAGTTCTTCAAAATTTTCGTACTTATGCGTTGAATTTTTAAAAGTAATAAGTTTGCAATTAGAAACTTTTTGAACTTCTAAATATTCTTCTAACATTTGAGATGAACAAAAAGGGTCCTGTGAATTTTGTAAAAATAGTGTAGGCACACCAAATCTTTTACTCCAGATGTCAATTTTAAAATTATACTCATATGCCCAATTAATAGGCACCCCCATAAACACACAAAATTTAGGAAGAATAATATTATCATAAATAAGTTTAAACGCCAATAATGTTCCAACAGATTTTGCAACAATAATAACAGATTCATTTTGAGAATACATTTTTTTAATCTCATTGTATTCAAACGCAAAGTCAATAAAATCTCCTCCTTGAGTCCAATGTTTATATGAGTAAGATAAAATTTCATATTCCTCATCAGTGTTAAAAATATTCTTTAGAGATTCTTTTAAGGACTTGTTCCATTCTCGATGAGAAGGAGAATTCCCTCCTAAAATAATTACTGTAGTTTTTCTATTTGAATTTATAACTCCCATTTTTTTGTTATACATTATAGTTTAAGAGTTTTTTACTTAGTCACTTCTTGAAGTTTTGAAATACTCAATACAGTCATAATAATACCAACAATTCTAAATATATATCCAATTAGTGGAATTAGACTTAGAAGAGACATTATAAAATTAACACCAGTAAACACTTGTGTATTATTATTTGAAATGAGGCTCAAAATAAAATTGCTCAGTGTTAAAGGAATAACAAACCAAAGAGAAAATAAATATCCAAATGGAACTAATGCGATAAGATATCCAATTAAAATAATAATTTCAAATACCAGTTGAGTTGTATTGATAGTTGTTGAATTAGAGGAATTACTTGTCGATTTTTTAGTTAATGTATATTCATTATCTTCTCCTTGAACTTGCTTATTCATAAATAGCAAAATAGTTCTAATTATATAAAAATTTCTAAAATTTTTTATATTTATTTTAATTATTGCTCTATAAAATATTTTCTTAAGAAATAAACAGATAATATTCTAACTTAAAAATTAGAAAATTATACTAAAAAATCACCTCATCTTAATGATTATTATATAATTACCACCTTAATGTTTAAAACATTAATTTCAATTTTAGCTCGTTAATATTTAAAAAAATTTACTAATTTTGATTGCTATAAGAATTGGTTATAACACTTCTACTGTTGAATAATTATTTTTAAAAGAGAAAAATACAAATACAAATTAATAGCTAATTTTTCAATAATCGTTAAATAAATTAGAGAATTCTAAA
>JBLKOJ010000048.1:0-6491 GCA_047602745.1 Candidatus Woesearchaeota archaeon
AAAATTCCAAATATCACTAAAAGAACAATTCCCCAAAATATTGCTGTATTCCCCATACTTACAGAAGTGTTAGTTTGAGATAAAACAATTCCTGCAAATATTAAAACTGCTGCTACTCCTGAAGCACCCCCCAGAGCTAATTTTTGAGCCATTTTAATTGCACCTCCCTAATTCTTCTAAATTATTTTCAGTTATACCATCAGGTGAAGTTGTAAGATACTTTCTTCCAGTTGAACTAATCTTTGCAAGAACTTTAGCTCTTTCTCCTTTTCTAATTGTGTAAAATTCTTCAATATTACTATTAATCATTTCCCAAATACGTGAAATGCCATAAATTCCGTGGGATTCAACTCCCACCTCTTTAATTAGATTATTTTCATCTAAATTCCTGCAAATTATTTTTTTTGCCATAATATAATAAGTAGATTTAAATATATTAACTTATTTATGTTAGTAAATATAGTCTGTTAAAAATGTTAAAAAAAGAAAAAAGAGTCCATATTGTACCCGTTGGATTTGAAATAGACAGGATTGTAATTCCCTTAATTGAAAATAAAGCTGATAAAATATATTTTTTAATGAGAGATAAAGAAGAGAATGCTGAATTACATTACAAAGAAATAATTAAACAATTGAATAAAGAAGGAATTAACAATATAGAAAAAATACAAGTTGATATGGGAAATATTTATTCTATAACAAATAAAATCAGAAAAATCATTGAAAAAGAAGAAAAAAATAATATCTTCATAAATGTTTCTTCGGGAAGTAAACTTTGTTCTATTGGTGCAACTATGGCTTCTATGATGATTAAAACTAAAAAAATTCACTTATACTACGGAGTTCCTGAGGATTATAATAAAGAGAAACAAGGTGAATTAAATGTTCTTTCTTCTGGTTGTAAGGATTGTTTAGATGTTCCTGTATATAAAATTCATCTACCAGATGAAGAGTTAATTCAATTTTTAATAAAAATCAAGCAATTAAATATAAAAGGTGAAATTGTCACACAAAAAAAACTTATTAATTTCTTACCTAATCTAAGTAAAGATGATAAAAAAAGTAATAATCCAAAAGTATATATGAGATTAAAAAGAGATTATCTAGACAAATTATTTTATGATTGGAAATTAATTACTTTTGAAGGAAAGGGAAAAAATTCAGAAATAAAACTTACAGAAAATGGAGAAGAATTAATTAAATTTTTTGAGTAAAAAAATTATTTCAACTTTTCTACTCCTCTTATACACCAATTTTATAAATCAAATTTTTAACATATAAGTAGATGAATAAAATAATTAAAAGTGATGAAATTCAAGAAAAAATAATTACAATAAGAGGAGTTCAAGTAATTCTAGATAGAGATTTAGCATATTTTTATGAAGTTGAAACTAAAAGATTAAATGAAACTGTACATAGAAATAAAGACAGATTCCCTAGCGATTTTATGTTTCAATTAACGCTTGATGAGAAAAATGAACTGGTCGCAAATTGCGACCACCTTAACTCATTAAAATTTTCACCAAATCTTCCTTACGTATTTACTGAACAAGGAGTTTCAATGCTTGCAGGACTTTTAAGAAGTCAAAAAGCAATTGAAGTAAATATAGAAATCATCAGAGCATTTGTGCAAATGAGACAATTCTTTTTGACAAATAAAGATACATTTCAAAGATTAAATGTTATTGAAACTAAATTATTAGAACATGATACTAATTTCAATAAAATATTTAATCTACTAGAAACAGACAAACCTAAAACAGGAATATTTTATAATAATCAATCTTTCTACTCTTCATAACACTAACTCTTATAAATGTTAAATCTAATATTATACTAGGAAAAATGGAAAAAGGAGAATTTTTAATATATAATGATGGGAACAATAATATTAAAGTAGAAGTCTTTTTTCAAGATGAGAATATTTGGGCTACTCAAAAACAAATGGCTCATTTATTTGGAGTTCAAATTCCAGCAATTTCAAAACACTTAAATAATATCTTTGAAGAAAATGAATTAGAACAAAAACGAGTTATTTCCATTTTGGAAACAACTGCAAATGATGGAAAAAAATATAATACTAACTTCTATAATTTAGATGCAATAATTTCAGTTGGATATAGAGTAAATTCAGCAAAAGCTACTCAATTTAGAATTTGGGCAACAAAAGTTCTAAAAGAATTTATCATAAAAGGATTTACTATTGATGATGAGAGATTAAAAAATGGAAATCATTTTGGAAAAGATTATTTTCAAGAACTCTTAGAAAGAGTAAGATCAATTAGAAGCTCTGAGAGAAGAATTTACCAAAAAATAACAGATATCTTTGCAGAGTGTAGTATTGATTATGATAAAAATTCTCAAATAACAAAAAACTTTTATGCATCAGTTCAAAATAAATTTCATTACGCTATTACAAATAAAACAGCAGCTCAAATTGTATATGAACAAGCAAATGCAAGAAAAGAAAATATGGGTCTTACAACTTGGAAACATTCTCCAAAAGGAAGAATATTGAAATCAGACACAATAATTGCTAAAAACTATCTCAAAGAAACAGAAATTAAGAAATTAGAGCGAACAATTTCATCATTTTTTGACTATGTTGAAAATATTATTGAGAATCATAAAGTAATGAAAATGGAAAATTTAGCAAATTCAGTAGATAAATTTCTATCATTTAATGAATTTAAAGTTTTAGAAGATAAAGGAAAAATTTCACAAAAAGAAGCAGAAGAAAAAGCATATTTAGAATATGAAATATTTAATAAAACTCAAAACATTGAAAGTGACTTTGATAAAATCCTAAAACAAACTAAAAGGTACTAGAAAATATTTGAAAAAAATAATTCTCCCATCCTTCTCATTTTTATTTTCTTCCAAAAAATTTAAAAATAATGCTAATATATGTTATATATGCAAATACATCTAAACCCTCTTCGAGCAGCTCAATTTGAAGATTCAATATTTGAACAATTAAGAGAAGGAAGATTAGTTCGTTTTATTAAAGATAAATGCGATAAAACAAGAAAAGGAGGTCAAGTATTTAAATTTAAACAAGAAATAGGAACATCTAAAATAATTGTAAACCCTCAAGAAGTCTACTGGGGATACAGAAGAGGAAGAGATTTACCAAGCAGAATTTCAACAGATGAACCATATTTAACAAGAGAAATATCTCTAATAGGATTTCCTCATAGGGATAAACCTAAAGAGTCATATTTTATAAAAACACTCTTTACAGGAAACTCAACAGGACACCCAGAATTACGTTCATATAATCCCAAAAAATGGACACAAGAGAGATTCTTTGAATCTGTTCACTATTGGGGAAATCATGCAATAGCTCATCATAGAGAACATATACTAGCACCAACAAGTGCAAGACTTGAAGAAATCTTTCAAGAGTTGTATCACACAGGAAATTTGAGAATAGCAAGAGAATTTCAAGATATTATGGAACAAAGTAGAAGATTTACAGATTAATAATTAATATTATAAAAAACATTTAAATACTCCTCTCACTCATTAAATTTTATATGCTAAATATTAATAATTTTTCATCTGAGGATTTAATCGATTTTGGAATGCAGTATTATGAAATATTAGGAGTTGAACAATTTAACCAAATATTTGTAAAACCTCTTGGTTATGATATAATTAATAAAATATCACACAAAGTAAATCTTAAAACACCTCTTTCAAATCATAAAATATTAGCTCCTAATAAAGAAAGAATAAGTTTTATTGAAAGAATGTTTTTTAGTTCTCATAAAAATAAATCTCAAGTTACACTCTCAATTCACCAAATACCTCCTCTTAACTTTTCATCTCCAATTATTAAATTTAAAGAAATAGAACTAAGAAAAGACAAAATAACATCTAAAGATGCTGAAATTATTAAACTCTGTATTGAAGAGTATATCAGTCAATTTGGATATGAAGAATACATGAGTAAAATTTTAGAATTTACATTTGAAATTTTTAATCTCTCAAGTCAAAGATTTAGCGAATTATTTCAAAGTTATAAAAAAAATATAAATTTTATCTCAAAAGTATCTAATGAACAAGAAATTGAACTTATCAAAAAAAAGATAATACTAGACTTTTCAACATTAGATAAACAACTCAATAGCCCTTTTATCGTAGTTGTAACAAGACTTCAAGAACTTACATACGAATGGATTGAAATGGATTGTAGTTTTATAATCTATCAAAGTAAAAGTTATATTAATTTTGGAGATGAATTTAATTTTTTCATAACACACGATGAAGAAAAATTTAAAAATATGATCTCTAAAATCCCTTCTAATGAACAAACTTCAATTAGAATAGAATTTTTTAATAAATATCCTAAAAAGAAAGGAAAACCAACTGAAATGGGATTAATTCAAGAATTACAACGTAAAACTGCAAATTCTAATCAAAAACCTCTAGTTAAAAAATCAGCATAACATCATTATTTTAACTCCTCCTCTATACACCAACATTTTATATGTATGCACAAATATTTCAAATTATGGATTCAACAAAAAAAATTGATGAAACAATTGAAGAAGAAAAACATGATGCTCAAAAAAGATGGCTAAATAACATGGTAGCTGGAACTTTTACTAAAAATAGTCCAAATAATAAATAAATTTAAAAATAATCTATTCAAATTAATTCATTACTTATTTCTTTTTTTAAATACTTTATATGTAAATTCTTCAAATTCTCTTCGCATCTCCTCTACTTCTTCAAATACATCAAGAGGAATTTGTGCAAAAAAAGTATCTCCTTCAAATTCTCCTTTAACAAAACTTAAATGTAATTCTTCACAAATTTCAAGACCTTCTTCATATACTCTTTGTCCGCCAATAAGCCAAATATATTCACTAGAATTTTCTATGAGTTTAGCATACAACACAGCAGTTTTCACATCACATGCCCAATGTTCATATTCATCTCTTTGAGTTGATGAGATTACAATATTCACTCTATTTGGAAGTGGTTTTTTAGGAAGAGAGTCCCATGTTTTTCTTCCCATAATAATAGGGCATCCTGAAGTTAACTCTTTAAAAATTTTAAAATCTTCTGGAATATGCCAGGGAATTTGGCCCTTATTTCCAATGACTCTATTCTTTTCACTTAATGCACAAATTAGAGCAATTTTTTTATTTTTTACTTCTTCCATTTTTAGTTATACAAACACTCTACACCGCAATTGGGGCTTTAATAGGAGGGTGTGATTCATATTCTTTAATTTCTAAATCCTCAAATTTAATATCGAACAAATTCTTAGTAGTTGTATTAATGTTTAATATACATGGTTTAAAACTATCTCTACTGAGTTGTTCTCTCACTTGCTCAATATGATTATTATAAATATGAACATCTCCAAATGTATGCACAAAATCTCCAACTTCTAAGTCACACACATGAGCAATCATACATGTAAGAGCAGCATATGATGCTATATTAAAAGGAACTCCTAAAAATACATCAGCTGATCTTTGATATAATTGACATGATAATTTATTATCTTTTACATAAAACTGGAACATTGTATGACAAGGAGGAAGTCCTGATTTTTGCATCTCTTCAATTTCAGCAGCATTCCACGCATTTACGATAATTCTTCTTGAATGAGGAGTTTCTTTAATTTCTTTTAAAATTCTTGAAATCTGATCAACTCCATTAAAATCCCTCCATTGCTTACCATATACTGGACCTAGTTCCCCCCATTTTTTTGCAAACTCTGTATCCTCTTTTACATTATTTACATATTCTTTTAATTTCTCATGCCACTTATCACTATACTTTGGAAATTCTTCTTCTAAATTATGAGCTTTTAAATAAAATTGAAACGGCCATTCATTCCAAATATTCACATTATTATCAACTAAATATTTAATATTAGTAGAACCTTGTAAGAACCAAATAAGTTCATGAAAAATTGATCTATGAAATACTTTTTTAGTAGTTAGTAGTGGAAACCCTTTTGATAAATCAAATCTCATCTGATATCCAAAATGAGAAATTGTACCAACTCCTGTTCTATCTTCTTTACTATCTCCTTTATCAAGTAGAAATTGTAATAATTTATGATACTCATAATCAAATTCATTAACTTGTTTTCTCTCTTCTTCATTCATCATACTAAAATTAGGAAGAGATTCTTTATAAATAAAATGTAAAAAAAAATTGACAAGATTGTATCTAGATATTTTATATCTTGCATATACTCGTTAAAATTTATAAATACGTTTAGCATATGGAGTATATGAAACATACAGTTTTAGTTGTATTATTATTATTACTTGTAATTTTCTCAGGTTGTACATTCAATTCAAATGAAAGTTTAAGTGAAAGTTTAAGTGAAAGTTTAAATGAGAGTTTAAGTGAAAATTTAAATGAGAGTTCAAATGAAAGTTTAAGTGAGAGTTCAAATGAAAGTTTAAGTGAGAGTTCAAATGAAAGTTTAAGTGAGAGTTCAAATGAAAGTTTAA
>JBLKOJ010000005.1:0-41384 GCA_047602745.1 Candidatus Woesearchaeota archaeon
GACAAATTCATTACTCATAAAAGATTCAAACGAAGAAATAGTTGCAAGTTTTAGCAGTTCTAATAATAATATTTATTTAAAAGGAAAAGCTGCAGTTCAAGGAGAACAAGCGGGGTGTTTACCAGATGGAAATTATTGTAATGATAATAATAACGACATTCTTGAAAGTAGAGATTATTTTTGCAACCTCATTGGGTATAAAGAAGGGAGTTGTGAGTATACTGTATTATCAACTCAGAGTTGTAGTAGTAATGACTATTTTTTTTGTTCAGGAAATAATAGACATAAAATGGAATATTCGTGTTCAGGAGGAAGTGGTTCTGCAAGTTGTGTAGGTAGTCCTCGTTTTATTCAAACTTGTACATATGCCCCTTCTACAAGAACTAGTAGTTGGTCTTGTTCAAGTTCTTCAACTCGTTCTAGAACAATAACTACTTATAGTCCAACATGTTCCTCAGGAAGTTGTTCTTACACCAGTTCAAGAAGCACTCAACGTCAGAATTGTGGTAGTGGAAGACATTGTAGTAGAGGAAGTTGTGTTAGAAGTAGATTTGCTTACGAGGCTGAATGGAGGTACGTAGATGGACCACATGCAGGTCGAGGAGTTAGGGGATCACATCGAACTCATACTGCGAATGCACCATTTTCTAATGCAGTATGTTATACAAGTACAGGTGCTTTTAGAAAAGGATGGATAAGATGGTGGCCTCCAGGTGGTGCACATGTGAGATGCTACATATGGGGACATAGATACATATAAATTAATCTATATACAAATTAGGTATCTTCTAACTCCCAGATAAGAAGATTTAGACCTTTAAAAATTATTAATAAAAATTAATCAGAAAAGAAATAACTATTATTTAAAGGAGACATTAGTGTGAAGGTGGTATTAAATACGAGTAAAACTATTTAATTAAATCAGTATTTAGGGAGTTTTACCTTTAATTGAGAGAATATTTCAATTAATAAAGAGAGATGTGAGCCAGTTTCAATTCATAAATAGTAATAAAATAACAATTTTTGTAACTTCTCAAATCAAATAAAAGCTGTATCATGTTGAAATACATTCAAATATATTTTAGTTTTAGTTTATTAACAAATTCACATGTGTCTAATTCAAACAAGAATTGCATACATAAAAGAGATTTAAAATAAAAATAATAATAGATATTAATTATATTATTAATTATCTTGTGGATAATTATTTCCAATTACATAATGATTCTTCAACTCGTAGAGAAAAGTTTTCAAAGTTTTTCATGATAATATTTTTTATATGTTCATGACTTGTACACTCATAGAATAAAATATATCCTCCTTGTTCAAGGTTTTTTTGAGTTTTTTTAAGTACACCTTTTGTTGTTAATTTTTTAACTGCTTTTTGAATAGTCGTAATATCAAGTTTAAGAGATGTACTTAATTCTTGTGTTGAAAATTGAGTATGTTTATGACTTACAATAAATCTAAATATTTCTAATTCTGTTTTAGTGAGTCCAAAACTACATTTGATAATATTATCAATTGAAATATGAGTGCATGCAAAATCTACCATTTTTATATGTATTCTATTATTATATTTTGATTTTTTATGTAATTTTCGATTTAATTCTTAAACTATTCATTTAATAATCCTCTTAAGTATCATTTCAAGTGGACAAAACTTAGTAAATGAATACTGGAATATGTTTAGTCCTACAAATGCTGTAAATAGCACCCAATATTTTGAATGAAAAAATGTAAGGACTGCACTAATGAGTAAAAATACTCCTGCAAATCTCATCACTAGTCTCAATAATCGAACTTGTCTTTCTTCTTTTTGATTTTGTTTCATGTAGTGTTTAGTATGTTCCATTTTTTAATTTATTATCAAGTTATTTTCTACTTTTTATTTCTTACTTTTCGAACTATTTTTTGTACTCTTAGATACTAGTGCAACTACAAACATAATTAACACTAACACAATAACTACTCCTCCTACAATGATGAAGAAATTTGGTGCTTGTCCACTCACTTCAAATTCTGCTCTTTCATGAAATGTGTAAATACTAGTGTCTCCCTTTTCTCTATCTCCTTGTGCTCTTACAAGTAATTGGAACTGGTGCATTTTTTCTTGTGCAGAACTTAATGTGTCAAATTCGAAAATAGCAATTCTACTCTCATTAGGTTTTATTTCTCCAATATAATTTGAACGTAAATCAAAAGCAAAAGGTTGAGTTGCATCTCTTATAATTCTCACGTCAACAACATTTGCAGAATCTTCTCCAATATTAGTAATTTCAACTCTAAGTTGAGCCTTTTCTCCTGCTCGTGATGAACCTTCAACATTAGTTACAACTAAATGGGGTCTAGATTCAACCATAATTGGAAGAGTAGTATTTTTAGTATATGAATTACCATCTAAATCTCTATAATTAAGAGTGAAGTGCAAATTATGAACTCCACTAGGAACTGAATTTCTCACATCAATATAAAAGGAAATAGGTTTTGAAGTACTCTCTTCAACAAGTCCTACCCAATTTCTATTATTATCACTAAATGAAGCTACAATTCCTTCATGTTCAGTTTCCATTAACACTTCTACACTTTGAGCTGTTTTAAATCCGGAGTTTTCAATGAATGCTTGAAGTTGAATTTCATTATTACCCGGTCTAATTTTACTAGGGTGAGAGTTTAATCCTGCAATATCTAAAATGATTCCTTCTTTTTTAACAGGTAAGTCAAATCGCACAAACTCAGAACTTCTTTGAGCAACATTATTTTTATACCATTGACCCTCAAGTTTAAGAGGCATATTTACACTAGGTGCGTTAGTATCAATTTTTACTCTAAATACTTTATTATATGTAACTCCTTGAAGTATTCCACTTCCTCCTCCTATAATTCCTGATTCAGTTCCTCCTTTTAGATTTTTACCTGTTGAGTCTATAATTGTTAAATGTTCTTGTGCAAGTTCACTATCAGGCATTAATCGTACTTGATACGTATATTCTCCTGAACCTATTTGAGATGATTCAAAGGGAATGTTTCTTGCTCTGTATTCAATAATTACATCTACCTCATCTCCTGCTGTAACAATTGCAGGGTCAAAGTATACATTTACTAATTCTAATTGGGAAAAACTTAGAGGAGTTACTATCATTATGAGCATAACTCCAAGTAAGACTTTCATCCAATTATTTGTGTGTACTAATTTTTGTTGTGTTGTTTTCATTTTTCAATATGTAATATGTTAATATTCTAGGTGAAATATTTTTGTGATATTTTCATTCTATTTTTCTTTTTGTTAATAGTATATTTGATACAATTTATTTTGTATATACATTGTTTCTATCATAGAGATAAATAACAACGGGAAGCAAGAATACTGCTCCGATAAGTGTGATAAAAATTCCAATTGCTAAGATTCCTCCAAGCATCTTCATTGCAGGAAGTACTCCAAACAATAATGCTAAAAATCCAGCCATAGTGGTAAGAGAAGCACCTATTAATGCTCGAAGTAATTCTTGAACTACTTGTGAAATACTCTCTTGAGCACTGAGTAAATCTTCTTCTCTTTTTCTAAAATATGTTTGTATTAAATGAATTCCAAAATCAATTCCTAACCCCATAATCATTGCAGCTGCAACCATTGAGACAACAGTTATTGTCCATCCTAAATATCCTACAATTCCCATTGTCCAAATAAGAGCGACCATCACTACAAGCATTGGAAGCATTCCTCTAACTAATGATTTAAAGGTAACCCAAACAATTAATCCTACAATTCCCATAGATACAAATGTAATAAGTAAAAAGTCAGTCATAATAACTGAAAATGTTACATAATCAATTGCACTAAATCCGGTAATTTGAGCTTGGGTTCCAGGATTGATTTTCTCAGTTAAAGCAATATCCTCTTCAAGAGATTCAATTAAAGTGCTAATTGCCTGAGCAGATGAACCCACTGTTGTTTGAAGTTGAATTATGGAGAATGAGTATTGGTAATTAGTGAAATCTTGAATTGTAGGATGAGTTTTAAATATCTCTTCAATTTCATATGCAGAGTTAGGAAACGTTTGAAATTCATTCATCTCTTGGAACTGCATAAGTTGTGTTGAAACAGATTCTACTCCTACAACATATTCTCGTGTTTTAAATTTCTCACTAAGTGCATGAACATATTCAAGATACTCAATATCTCGAACATCTTGTACACCATCATCAATATGAACTAGTACATACACCATATCAACTCCAAATTCTCCTCTCACATAATTCATGGTTCTAATCTCTTCTAAATCGTGAGGAAGAACTTTTTCAAGACTAGGTTCTACATTTCCAACGAGTTGAACAATTCCTGGGATCATTAACAAAGTTATAATACCAAATATCCATAAAAAAATTGAGGGGTTCTTAATTTGAAGTGAACTAAGTTTTTTAGCAAATGCTTGAATCATACTTTTTCACCTCCTTCTAAATGATATTCTTTATCAATTCCAAATCGAGCTTTTTCTTTAATAAAATAAAGAATCCTCTCTTCTACAATTAATAACGCTGGAAGTCCAACAATTGAAAATGTTAACGCGTAAAATATTCCAATAGCCATAAGAAGTCCAAAACTTCCCATCTCAGGCATCACTCCTGCAAAAAATGCTAAAAATGCACCAATTGTTGTAAGTGAAGTTGCAATTAAAGCTGAACCGGTTTGAACAACTGCAAGTTCAATAGAGTTTGAAATAGAGTTTCCATTTTTTCTCTCAAGTTTAAACTTATTCATAATATGAATTGCAAATGCTATTCCAATTCCAACAACCATAGCAGCTACTCCTCCTGCAAGTGTGGAGATAGGTAAGTCAAAATATCCCATCGTTCCATATAACCAGTTCACACTAACAAATACCACCAGTAGAGGCATAATTGCAGTTGTAAAACTTCTAAACACAAGACTTGTAATAATAAATACTAATAATAGAGATACGAGTTGCGTATTTTCTCTATCTAGATTTACTAAATTTCCAAGTTCTTGTTGAATAACAGGAGTTCCTGTGTAACTTACTACGATATTGCTAGGAAGTCCACTATTTTGAACAATTGCTTGTACTTTTTCAATAAAGAGTTGCATTGAAGAATCATCTCTTCCAATATCAGTTTCAATAAAGAGAATTACTCTTGAATCATCTTTTGAAATAAATTGACTCTTCAACTCTTCTACTTGCTCAAAAACTTGAGGGTTTGAAATAAATGCTTCAAACTCTTCTTGAGAAGATATTGTTATATTTTCTTGTTCAAAGTTAAGATAATTCACAATACTTTCAACTCTAATAATTGCACTTTCTTGTTCTAAATTTTGTTGCAAGAATTGAAGGTATTGTAACACTTCATAATTAAATACATTCGTATTTCCAAACATATTTTGGGAATTTTCATCAACACTGAGCAGAATTACAAGACCATCTTTACCTAAATGTGCGTCTCTTAGAGTATTAATAGCTTCAATTTCACTAATTGTTGAAGGCATCATTAATTCAAGAGATGCAACTGTTTGTACTTTTGAAACTCCTCCTAGTACCATAATTGTGAGTCCTAATATAAATAGGAGCACAAATATAGGATATTTAACCTGAAGTTTTGTTATATGTTGTAAAATGGGTTCTAATAATTTCATTTTTTGTTTTAATTTTACTCGTATTTTTTGTTTATTTTTTGTTTATTTTTTGTACTTTTTTGTTGATTTACTCAACCATTTTAAGTGTTGATAAAAAGTATCAGTAGTGTTATATATATAAAGAAAACGAAGAACTGATATAAAAAGACAAATTATATCGGTATTGAGATCCTAATAATATAAAAATTTGAAAATACTAACAAAATAATAGAGGTTATAAAAATATTTTTATTCTTTTCATAAACTTTTATAAAGTGATATCTGTTTTCTTTAAGTATTACTATGAACGCATGAACGTAGTGATCCCTTGAAATAATGTAGAAATTTAGGGCAATGTAGTTATATATTATAGTTGTTACAATTTTATATAGTTAGAATCCCCAAGGGCAATGACAACTAAGTTTGTAAGTTGTGGTGTTTTGTTTGGTGTACACACTTACAATTATTCATGCATTAATTATACTCAAGTGTTGAGTTGAACATAATTGAGGTATAATATTTAATGTAAAAAATGGCAAGTCCTAGTACAAGAAAAAGAGGAAGTAAACAATTTTGGCCAAGAGTGAGAGCTAAGAAACTCATAGCAGTGGTTAATAGTTGGGCTTCAAAGCAACTTCCAAAAGAAACAAGTTTGCTCGGTTTTCCGGGGTATAAGGTAGGTATGACAAATATCGGGATTATTGATAATTTTTCACATACTAAAACAAAAGGTCTAGAAGTAAATGTACCAGTTACAATTATTGAAGTGCCTCCTGTAAAAGTATTGTCAATGAGATTATTTGCTCTTGATGAATATGAAAATCTGCAAGTTGCAAAAGAATATTCAGCTTCAATTAAAGATAAATTTTTATCAAGAAAAGTAGATGTTAGTAAAAAAGCAACTTTAACCCCTAATGTTGATGAAATTATTGCTCAAGCTAAAGAGGTAGTAGCTCAAGAAGTAAGAGTAAAAGTAATGACTCAACCCTCTCAGACTACTATTGGTAAGAAAAAACCTGAAATTCTTGAAATTGGAATTAGTGGTTCAATTGAAGAAGCAATTACATACGCACATTCAATTTTGGGAAAAGAAGTAAAAGCAAGCGAATTATTCAAAGGGGGAGAGTTATTTGATGTACATGGTATTACAACAGGTAAAGGACATCAGGGAGCTGTTAAAAGATTTGGAGTAAAATTAACTTCACATAAATCCGAAAAACAAAGAAGACATGCGGGTAATGTGGGTGCTTGGACTCCTTCAAGAGTTCCTCACACAGTACCACTTCCAGGACAACATGGACTTCATGAGAGAACCCAGTGGAATAAATGGTTGTTAAAAATAGGAGATAATGCTGATGAAATTAATACTAAAGCAGGATTTAGACACTATGGATTAGTTAAAGGAGAATATTTACTTATTAAAGGAAGTGTTCAAGGACCAGTTAAAAGATTAGTGACACTTGTACGAGCTACAAGACCTAATAAGAGATACCCTAAAGTAGCACCTCAAATTACATATATCAATAACTAACGTAATAAAAATGGCACAAGAAACAATAAAAATTCCAATTTTAGATGCATCGGGTAAAAAGACCGGTGATATAGAAGTGGCTAGTTTGGGTTATATTAGAGATGATATTTTCAAAAAAGCTACATTAGCAGAGAGCTCTTGGGGAAGACAAGGGTATGGAGCAGACCCTCAAGCAGGTAAAAAACAAGTAATTCATATGTCTAGAAGAAGAAGAAAATCAAGAACTTCATATGGTCGTTCAATGTCTAGAATTCCTAGAAAAGTGATGTGGTCAAGAGGAACGCAATTTAGTTTTAAAGGTGCGTTTGCGGCAATGACTGTAGGTGGAAGAAAAGCTCACGCCCCTAGTGGAGATAAAAACTGGATTAAGCAAATGAATAATAAAGAGTGGCAAAAGGCTCTTGAAACAGGATTTATGGCGAGTTTAGATTCTCAAAGAGTTACAGCATTAGGTCAAAGAGTTCCTAAAACCTATCCATTTGTACTTGATGATTCAGTTGAAACCTCAATTATGAAAACAAAAGATGCAAAAGAGATGTGTTCAAAGCTAGGTCTAGGAGATGAAATAGAGAGAACTTCAGTTGTTAAAATTAGAGCTGGTAAAGGAACTATGAGAAATAGAAGATATACTGTAAAAAGAGGCCCTTTATTTGTAGTTTCAAATATGGATGCACCGCTTCTTAAAGCAATTAGAAATATTAAAGGATTTGAAGTCATCACTCCTGAATTTTTAATGGTTCAAGATTTTGCAATGGCTCAAAAACCAGGTAGAATGGTTATTTTTACAAAATCAGCACATGATGAATTTATGGAGGTTTTGAATTAAAATGGCTAAAGCAGGAGCATCTAGTACAAATCAAGATAAATTATTTGAACAAGAATTATCTAAACAATTTTATGATGTTGTAAAATCAGTTATTATGACCGAAAAAGCAACACGACTTTCTGAATTTGAGAATAAATTAACATTTGAAGTTGTAAAATATGCAACAAAACCATTAATTAAAGTGTTAATTGAAAATGAATATAAAAAGTCAGTAAAATCAGTAAATATGATTAATGATCATAATGGTAAAAAAAGAGCAATTGTAACGTTTAAAGATGAAAATGTTGCAAGTGATTTATCAGCAGAAATTGGAGGAAACTAAGGAACTGAAAAATGGGAAAAAGATTAATTCAACAAAGAAGAGGAAGAGGAACTTCAACATATAGGGCTCACTCTTTTAGATTTGCTGGTAAATCAGCATATAATGCATATGAAAAAGATGCAACATTACAAGGAACTATTATCGATTTAGTTCACTCAAGAGGCCATAGTGCACCTTTGATGAAAATTAAATATGAAAATGGTAGAGAAGCATTAGTTCCAGCTTATGAAGGGGCTAAAATTGGAGATAGTTTTTCAATTAATCAACAACAAGATGTAAAATCTGAAGATGTAAAAAAAGGTTCAGCATATATGCTCAAACATATTCCAAATGGAACTTCAATTTATAATATCGAGTTAAAACCTGGAGATAGTGGAAAAATGGTTAAAGCGGGTGGTTCATATGCTGTTGTAGTAGGACAAGCTAAAAATATGACAAGAGTACTGCTTCCTTCAAAAAAAGAAAAATTGTTTAATTCAAGCTGCAGAGCAATTGTTGGAGAAATTGGAGGAGCAGGAAGACTTGAGAAACCATTTTTAAAAGCTGGACTTAAAGCAATGTACAAAGCTAAAACAAATAAATTATTTCCAGTTGTAAGTGGAGTTGCGATGAGTGCCTTTGATCACCCTCATGGTGGTACGAGATCGTTAAGAAAAGGAAGACCAACTATTGCACCAAAGAATGCACCACCTGGTAGAAAAGTGGGAATGCTTAGACCTAAACATACGGGGAGGAACAAATAAGAATGGAAAATGAAGTATTGTATAGAGGAAAATCAATTTCTGATTTGAAATCAATGGAAAAAGAAGAGTATATTCAATATTTGCCTTCATCTCAAAGAAGAAAAGTAATGAGAGGATTTACTCAGCAAGAAGAAAAGTTACTTAAAAAAATT
The DNA here is from genome assembly GCA_047602745.1 of Candidatus Woesearchaeota archaeon. Taxonomy (GTDB): domain Archaea; phylum Nanobdellota; class Nanobdellia; order Woesearchaeales; family UBA583; genus UBA583. The sequence goes on from JBLKOJ010000005.1 coordinate 9,201, forward strand.
AGAAATAATGAAAAGAATATTAAAACTCATTGTAGAGATATGGTAATTATTCCAGAGCTTTTAGATGTTAAACTCTTAGTATATAATGGTAAAGAGTTTATTCAAATACATCCTACTATTGAAACATTTGGAATGAGACTAGGAGAACTAGCTCCAACAAGAAAAATTGGTGTGAAACACGCAGGAGGTAAGAAGTAAAATGGCATATAATTATGCGTTTGAAGGATTTAACCCTGAGATTATGGCAAGAGCTTCAAGAGTTAATTCAAGAATTTCATTAAAAAAGTCAGTTGAATTAAGTAGAGCAATTAGAGGTATGAAAGTATCAAGAGCTAAACAATACTTAATTGCTGTGACAAAACAAGAAGAGTTAGTTCCATATAGAAGGTTTAATACAGAAATGCCTCATAAAAGAGGAAAAGGTGTAATGGCTGGAGGGTATCCGGTAAATGTTGCAAAAGAGTTTTTAATTATTTTACATAATGCTTTGAAAAATGCTGAAAATTTAGGACTTGGAGAAGTAGATGAGCTTAGAATTAAGTCAGCTTCAGTAAGACAAGGAGCTTCAAGATATAAAATGAGTAGACTTAGTGGTAGAAAAATGAAAGCTACACACATTGAAATTATTCTTGTTCAAGATACAAAAAAAAAGCAAACTCACAAAAGTTCATCTAGTAAAAAAGGAGGAGATAATAAATGATTGAGAGAAAAATTGTAGGAGATAGATTTTTAGAGTTTAAAATTGATACATATATTAGAGAAACTCTAAAAGATGTTCCAATTGCAAGTGTAGCATATGAAAAAGTACCACAAGGAGAAAAAGTAACAGTATTTACAACGGCTCCAGGACTTGTTATTGGAAGAGAGGGAAGTAATATTAAGCAACTCACTAAAGATTTAAAAGAAGTATTTGGTCTTGAAAATCCTCAAATTAAAATTGGAGAAGTAGATCAAAGATATTTATCAGCTCCTATTGTTGCTAAAATTATTTGTAACAACTTAGCAAGTTTTGGTCCACAAAAATTCAAACTTACTGCCTTTAAAGCAATTCAAAATATTATGGTCTCAGGAGCAATGGGATGTGAGATTAGAATTACTGGAAAAATTCCTTCAGCTCGTGCAAAATCATGGAGATTTTTTAAGGGGTATTTAAAAAAGACTGGGTATGTAAGTGATTTTGTAATTGATTTTGCAGTCGATGCTGTAACACTAAAATCAGGAGTAGTTGGGGTTAAAGTTAAAATTATGAAGCCTAACACACCACTTCCAGATAAGGTACAATTTGTAGAACAAGTATTGCCTCAAGAAGTAAAAGATTTGGTTGAAAAAGCTACTCCTAAAGCAGGAGATGAAGAAGCTGAAATCGAAGCAGTTAAAGATGAAATTGCAGTAGAGGAGGATAGAAGATGAAATTAGCAGATTTACAAAAATTAAGTAAAGAAGAGCTTGAAAAACAGTTGGTTGAACATAAAAAACAAATGTTCAACTTAAGTTCAGTGACTCTAACAGGAGAGGATTTTATAAAAAAAAAAACAAAAAGAAAAAGTGTTAAAATCACTATTGCAAGAATAAAAACACTTTTAAATCAAAAAGAGGGTTAAAAATATATAAAAATATGTCAAAAGATTTAATGGGAGGTTTGCCTGATGAATTGCAGGAGTTGATGAGTGATGTTGATAAGGCTTCAACTACTGTTAGAATTAAAGTTGAGAGAAGAAAATATGGGAAGTTTTGGGCAATTATCTCAGGACTTGATTTATCAGATTCTGAACTAAAAGATTTAATGAAAACCATTAAGAATAAAATGGCGTGTGGAGGAACTATTAAGGGAAGAGATATTGAAATTCTTTTAGGAAGAACTGATAAACACAAAGAAATTATTAAAATTTTAATTCAAGAAGGATTTAATGAAGAGAGCATACATATTTCTTCTTAATTTTTTAGGATTTTTTTTAACAATCTAGTAATTCAGTTTAAATATTTCTTAACACTAAATAATAGTATAAAATATATAAATATTTTCAAAATATAAATAATTTATGTCATTTGTAGAAATTATATATGTTAATACTCCTCTTACAAAATTAGAAGAAAATGGAGAAATTTTAGGTAATTTTAACTCAGTTTTAAGCTCAAAAGGAAAATTACAAACAAAAGAATTATCACAAAGACTCACAGGAATTAACATTGATGTAATATTTACTTCATCCCTTACACATTCTAGAGAAGCTGCAAATTTATTATTTGTAAGAGATTTTGAAATTATTTCAGAGAGTTTACTTAATGAATGTAATTTTGGAGAATTTAATAATTCAACATTGAGTTATTGGAAAAAAGAAAATTATATTACTAATGGGTATAGTAATGGAGAGAGTTATATGGATGTAGGTCTTCGAGTTGAGAAATTTTTAGATTTTTTACGTAACGAGTATAAGTCTAAAAAAGTATTAATCGTGGGACACGAGAGCATTAGGTGTGCTCTGGAGGTGAGTATTAATGAGCGTTCATTCAGAGAAGTATTAGAGGAGAGTCAATCAAAAGAATTAGATAAGAAAAAGAATATTATTTATAGATATCATCTTTATTAGTCTATAATTTTATTTGTTGCTTTGGCAAATTCATGAATTAAAACATTGTCACCATTTTTCATAGAGTAGGTGTAATTATCAAATTGTTGCTTTATAACCCATTTAACAAATTCTCTTCTTTGAATATCATTAAACTTAGCATAGTATTTAAATGTAGCACATTCATAATTCATATCACAATATCCAAATCTTGGGTCTCTTTGTCGAGAAGAATGTTTTTGTTTATTAAAAGGAAAGTTATACTTTTTTTTCTCTATAAGCTTATTGATAAGAGGATGAAGAGGGCAAGCAGTACAAGTTGAGTTAAATTGAACTACATTTGAACATAATCCACTTGGAGTTACAACATCAGGGTTGGGATTTAGTCTATCTCTAAAGAGAAGCATTTTATACTGAGTTGGATGTTTTATTGAATTAAAGTCTTTAGTATTTATTTTTAAATCTCTATTAACTTCTTCTTTACTTTTAAAATTTCTTCCACAACATCCATAGCAAGAAATTTTTAACTCAGGAATCTGACATGGAGTAAGAGGAAGGGCCCAAGTTGAAGAAGATATCGAGGTGTGAGAAAATGTGGGTAGAGAAAAATTATTGTCTTTTGATGTTTTCATATTAATGAAAAATATATTCACATTTAATAAAATATGGGTAGTAATATCAATATAAACTATAATACGAGTTTATTTAAATTATATCTAAATCACATATTAATTATACTTGAGTGGAATAGCAATTAAGTGTGATTTCAATCTCACTTTAAAAAAATTTCTTCTTGTCATTTGTTGTTTGAACAAAAAGTTTAAAGGTAAACTTACATTTTACTATGTAGATGAGTGAAGTTAAAAAAATTGCACAGATGCATGGAAAATCTGATGTGTATGAATGTAAAATTTTAATTTTTGGAGATATTAAAACATTTGATTTTTTAAAAATTGAACATGAAGAGCATGGAAGTATCTTAACTCAAGTAAAAAATATAATCAGAGATGACGACAAATTAATTGGAGATGTTAAAATTATCGGATTTAAACAAAGCGGAGTTTTAAAAAATATCAGAACTCCATTTTCCAATGATGCACACATAGAGATAGCCAAAGATATAGATATTGAAGAAATTGTAGGACTTTTTAAAGATGAGAGTTCATGTCTTGGAAAGTTAGAACATCATCCAAATTTAAATATTTCTTTAGATTTAAAAAAAGTAATTACAAAACATATTGCAGTTTTAGCTAAATCGGGGGCTGGAAAGTCATACACAGTAGGAGTTATTTTAGAAGAGATTATTAGAAAAAAAATTCCAATTCTAATTTTAGACCCTCATAATGAATATTCAACTTTAAAATTTCCAAATACTGATAAAAAAGATATGAAGAGGCTTGAAGCGTTTAATTTACAACCAAAAGGATTTATGAATCAAATAATTCAATTTTCTCCAGATACTAAAATTAATACTCAGTGTCATCCTATAACTCTTGATTTAAATAAAATGAAACCTCAAGATCTCGTAGAATCTCTTCCTCAAAAAATTACTCCTGCTCAACAATCATTAGTGTATAATATGCTTCAAGCAGCAAATAATAGAGTAGATTTTGATGAATTAATTTTTAACCTATCTAATGAGGAGAGTAATTCAAAATGGTCTTTAATTTCACTTATTGAGCAACTCAAACAATTAAAATTGTATTCAACAAATCCAACTCCTTTAAGTTTAATTATTAAACAATCTCAAGCAAGTATTGTATCACTTAAAGGGGTTGAACCTTATGTACAAGAAACATTTGTTGCAGGACTCTTAAGAGATTTATTTGAGGCAAGGAAAAGAGAAGAAATTCCACCTTTTTTTTTAGTTCTTGAAGAAGCACATAATTTTTGTCCCGAAGCGAGTTTAGGTAAATTAAAGTCATCTTCAATTATTAGAACATTAGCAGGAGAAGGACGTAAATTTGGAATTGGTTTGTGCGTTATATCTCAAAGACCTGCTAAGATTGATAAAAATGTTATCTCTCAATGTTCCACTCAAATACTTTTAAAAATTACCAATCCTAATGATTTAAAATCAGTTATTTCAAGCAGTGAGGGAGTAGATTCTACTTCAGAACAAGAAATTCAACGATTAAATATTGGAACTTGTTTACTAACAGGTGTACTTGATATACCTCTTAAAGTAAATGTGAGACCTAGAATGTCAAAACATGGAGGAGAAACCGTTGATATTACACTCCCCTACGATTCACCTGAGATTCAGACAATGACTTCAACACATCAAGAATCTTCTCAAACACATCCAAATGAAAATTCTTTTAGTACTCATACAAGTCTTCATTCAACTAAATCTCTTAATTCTTCTTCAAAGCCTACTACTTCACAAACACAACCTCATAAAGATTTTATTGAGCATGTTAAAGCTGAGATTTCTTTTGAAGATACAAAGGTATTACATAATGGAAAAGAAATTCAAACCGATTTAATTCCAGGAGTACTTGTAAAAATTCAAGATACAAAAGGAGAAGAGAAACAAATTTTAGTTGAGCTTTTAGAAGGAAATACCATTCAATCAATTATTCCTTTTAAAGGAGTTCCATTACCATTAAGTTTAAATGCACTAACACATTCTGAAAAAGAACTTCTAGGACAAATTTTAAATGTCAAAGAACAATTCACATCAGCAGAATTGCTGTTAAATTCAAAAATGACGTATACTGAAATTACAAGAATCTGTGAGAGTTTAGTTCAAAAAAAGATTATTGAAAAAGATAATCAAAGCGGTTTCTCAAAAGCTAACTTACAATCATTTTCAGATGTCAATTTAATAAGTTTTTTAGGTCAACAACAATTTGAGGAAATTGAATATACAAATGTACATTCTGCAAAATTACAAGTTGAACAAATAACAAAAGTTTTGGAATTGTTTGGAACTGTAAAAAATGTTAAAGAAATTAAAATAGCATATTATGTTCAGAAATAATATTTAAAATAAAAAGAGAAATCAACTTTTTTTGATATTTATACTTAGCAATTATTATTTATCATCTTTTAAGTTTCACTAAAAATTTATAAATCAACTTTAGATAAAAATAACATGAATTCAATACTTAAATATTTGCTTAAAGGTCAAATATCTATTTTTGTAATTATTGCAGTTATTATTTTAATAGTTGGAATTTTAGCGTTGATGTTATTTTCGTCTTCTTCAATTTTTCAACAAGAAACGCCCGGATTTAGAGTTCAAGAGTTCACCCAACAATGTTTACTTCAGCAAGCGGAGTTTGCAATTAGTGAGGTTGCAAAAAAAGGTGGTTGGTATTATAAAAAAGGAACTCAGAGATTTGCAAGGCCTAACGATTTTAACCTTTTAATCAGTAGAGCTCAAGGTTTTGAACATAATTTTTATGGAAATTTAAAATACTGGGATTATTTTGATGAAAACTCAAATGAATTTGAAAATCAAATACCCTCTCTAGATGATTCACAAGACCCTTATTCAATTAAAAATCAAGTAATACGGCTAATGGAAGAAACTATTAATGATCATTGTCTACAAGATTTTGCTTCTTTTACAGAAGTCTATGAGATTGATAGAGACCTTACAAGATTGCAAATTTCTTCAACTTCTTTTGATCAAAATAGAATTATTTTTGATTTATATTTACCAGTTCAAGTTAGAACTTTTGAGGGTGATTCTTTTGAGAGTTTAGATAGATTTAGAGTAGATATTGAAAATAAAATTAGAGTCCCTTATTATATTGCTAACGACATTGTATTAGCACAACAGGAGTTAAGTTTTATAGAACAAGCTTATTTAGATTTTATATATATCTACCAAGATGCAGATGATTCAAATCTATTACCACCTTTTTATGATTTTAGATATGGAGTTACTGATTATTCAGTTATTTATGCTGAAGATAAAAAACCACTTCTTCAAAGAATTTTTAATACTCATTCAAGAGAAGTTATTGTTACAGATTTAGCCTTAGACCTCGTACAAGAAGAGTTATTACAACAAACTCAAACTTTACTTTTTAGAAATATTCAAACTCATCAAAGTCCTTTATTTTCAGAACTAGATGGTACTATGTTAAGAACTCAGCGTTTAAATCGAGAATATTCAAATTATGTTGGAAATTTACATTATGAACCTTTTTTTCCAATTTCATTTTCTTTTTCAAATGGAAAAGGAAGTGGACAGGTTTTAACTCATAGCGTATTTAATGAAGTTTTATTGATTGTTCCAGTTCAATATACAACATATCAGGCTGGATATGACGTTACACTACCAGTAATTTATGAAATTAGAGATAGTTCTGCAGTTAGAGATAATTTTGTATTTAATTTACCTTTGGAGGTTAATATTAGAAATAATAATCCTCTAAGAGCACTAATTGAAGCTGATTATAGATTAAATTCTTTAGAAGTTCAAGATTCATTTACTCCAACGTTTTGTAATGCTAATCACTTTATTTCTCAAGATGTTTCAATTGAAGTTAGTAAATTAAATGAGTTTGATGAAAGAGAACCTTTGAATAATGTTTCATTTATGTTTTATTGTTCAACTCAGCCTTCTGTTGCTTGTCAAGTTCCAATTTCAGATACAATTGAAAGATTTAATTCAAATCAATATGTCCTAAATCTCCCAATTAACTGTCCAAATTCTGAACTTGAAATTATTAGAGATGGTTTTATAAATCAAAGAGTTGAAGTGAGTCCATCTCTTGAAGAAGGAATTGACAAAAGAGTTACAATGATTACTCCAATTACTTTAGATTTCCATTTCTTTGTCGCTGGAAGAACAATTAATGTAGACCAAGAAGCAATAATTTTATTTGAGCCTAAAAATAATCCTGAATTTATTCAAGTTGTAAATATTAATTCAACTACTGATTTAAATAATCTAAATATAACTTTAGTTCCTGATGTGTATGAAATTACAGCATTTGTAATTGATAATAGGCAAGACATAATTCCTAAAGAAGAGGGGGAGAGAATATGTATAATTCCTGCTTTAAGAATTGGTTGTAGAACAACTCCAGACCTCCCTCAAATTGATTTGGAAGGGTGGATTATAAGTAGTTTTGAACTAGATAACTACATCATAACATTTAATGATTTACAATTTGCAAGAAGAGTTGTAGCTGATATTCCTGGTGTCACATATCCTACATCTTATGATGACTTTAATCAACAAATGCCTAGATCTGAGAGAAGAAATATTAGGATTCAGTAATTTCTCGTTGACGATATAATTTAATTTAAATACTAAAATTTAAATATCTAGATTTATTAAGTTTAGTATGAAATATTTATCAGGAAAAGATAAAAAAAATCTTCAAAAATTACTCATTAGTTTAAATCTTAATGTTACAATTGATAGAAAAGATGAAATCATTGAATTTAGAAATATATTATTTAAAAACAAAGTTCCTCTTTTTATTTATAATAAAGCGTTTAAACATATTGAAGAGTATAGTGCTATTAAATTAGTACCTCACTTAAAATCTCAACAAGTTAAAAATTTAAAAACAATCACAATTGATGTTGGAGCGGTTCCTTTTTTATTAAAAGGAGTTGATATGATGAGACCTGGCATAACTTCAATACAGCAGGGAATTGAAAGATTTGAATTAGTTAGAATTGTAGATGAAGTTAAAGGTTTAACTATAGCTGTGGGAGTTAGTTTATTTGATTCAAATACCTTAAAATCTATGCAAACTGGAAAGTCTATAAAAATATTGCATTATTTTAAAGATTCTTTTTATAATGTTTCTTTATAATTATAAATTTATTCAGAAGATTTTGATATCTATTTTAACTATACAACTAAGTTTATTAATTCAAGATTATTATTAATAAATAAGATATTAATTTTAAGAGGTTATATTAAATGAAATTTAAAAGAAAATGTTGTGAATGCGGTGCTTTAAGTTCAATTCTTATTGATGGAAAATGTGAAAAGTGTCACAGAATAGAATTTCCACCAATTAAAGAATTTAAGCCAATTGTATTGCATTTTTGTAATGTAACTAAAAAAATTGCTTATAATAATATTTATTACAAACAAGAAGTTTTATTTAATAAGTTGCCAGAGATTGTTGCTAGTAAAATTGAACTTAATGAGGGTTATGAGCTAAGGCAAATTGAAATTGATGACATTGAATTAGACGGCCATAAAGTTCGATTTCAAATTAATGTTGAATGTGAATTTGAAAGTTATAATTAATTCTAAAATAGTTGTTAAAATTAATTTTTTTTATTTTTTAGTTTAAGTTCGTTTCTAATTAAATTTTTAATATATTTATCTATATTTGAATGTTGAGATTTTATATAATAAATTATACAGTTAGGATGTTTGAATATCGAAATTGAATTATTTAAACGTTTAGGAAGATAGCCATTTCTAGAATTGTTATAAACTATTTCTCCAATAATCTTTAAATTTTTCAAAAGAAATTTAGTTTGAATTTTTGTTTTTTCTTTAGGGAATTCATTTTTCTTAATTGAATTTATTAAAGTTAACTCATTGATAAGATTTTTTTGAATTTGAATTACATCTTTTTCAATTTCTTTTTTAATTTTTTTATATCTTGACGATAATTTTTCTAACTGAAATATTGTTTTATATTTAATTTCTTCAGGAAGAGTTGAGATGAAATTTTGATTAATTGTACCATCTTTTTGAATATATTCCAATAATTTATTAGAGTTTACTCCCAGTGAAATTTCAACTAATGAATTATATGAGTGAGATTTCACTTTAACTCTAAGTCCATTTTTAAATCTAATTACTACTCCTTCAAATGTATTGTTCCAAATTTTTTGTTGAGCTACAATTTCTTCAATTGAGGTGAAATTAGATATTTTTTTAATTATTTCAAAATTAGTTTTCACTGCTTCTTCTTCTAATTGAGAGTATGTTAATTCTTCTCCGCTTTGAGTATTTATACAGCTTAAAAGGATTAATTTTTGTTCATTTTTATAGTCAATTATAACTTTGCAGTTTGGATGAATAATTTCACAAATATATGTAAAATTAGGATTCATTTTAGAAGTATTTATTTTAGATTTTAAAATATTTTCTCCAATCATTGCTTGCATGGAGTTAAGTTCTCCTCTAGTTGAAATATTCCACCTATTGTTATGATAGAAAATTATTCCTAAAACTCCATCTATTTTTTCAAATACTTCAAAAGATTCTTGTAATGGCAGTTTTTTTAGTTGTGTTGATTCATTTTCATTTATATTGAAAAATTTTCCAAATGGTCTTGCTACAATTTGATTTGTCAACCTATCAAAAATAATTCCTCTTGCTTGCATTGTATATGTATTCCAATATTCTTCATATATTGTTTTTTGAGTATAATTAAATAAAATAAGGTTATTTCTTTGAGAAGATTTTACATAACCCTGGCGTTCTAAAATTTTAAAATGATTAATTAAATTTTCTACAAGATTTGAACTTAAAAATTCATCTCTTTGATAATATGTTTTTTTAGCGGGGGTTGAAATAATTTCAATTTTTTCAATTTCACAATTTAGAGTTTGAACAATTGCACCTCTAAGTTCTCCTCCAAACACACAGTAACCATCAAGTCCATAAAGATTTTTAGTGATTTGGGTATTTTGAACTTCTTGATGTCCAAAAAATAATCTTGGTTTTTCAGAAGTATAGTATTCATACCACTTTTTATCTCCAATAGTATTAAATGAATGAGTTATAGGATTAAATGTTCTTGCAAAAAGAAGGTATTCTTTAGGTTGCCTAAATAAAGATTTTTCAGGATGAACTCCTGCATGAAGAACATAGTTTTTTTTAGCAATTTGAATCATAAAAGGTAGGGAGTCTAAATTTTCAAGTAATTTTTGATTATAAGTGAAATCGTATTTAGGAGATTTTTTGTCTAAATTGCAGTCTTTAATGGTAACTTCTAAACCATGCGATATAATAATGTTATTTCCTCGTAAATATTTTTGTATTTTAAGTTCATGATTGCCTCTTACACTATAACAATGAGGAGAATATTTTGAATTGAAAAAAAATTCTAATACTTCTTTAGATTTAGGTCCTTTATCAACTAAATCTCCAACACTTACAATTGCTGTATTTTCAAGAGAATATCCTTTAGATTCAAACTTATTTAGTAGTTCTTGAAATTCATCAAAACAGCCATGAATATCTCCAATAACTAAAAATTGAGAGTATTTATCACTAATATCTAAACAATAGGGATCAAAATCATGAATATTTATTAGAGAATGACATTCATCTATAAGTGGGGGTTCATACTCTTGTAGTGTTCTATATAGAACTTCTGAAGCTTCTTGATATGTTGTAGGATTAAATGTTAGATGTTTAGATTTTTCTTTGACTCTTTTTAAAATATTGTTGACACACTTTTTAAATGTAATATTTAAGTTAATCACTATTACATGATATTTACTATTAAAACCAATTGTTGTATAGTTTTCTCTTTGTTTTTGAGTATGATTAGTTCTATCTATTATAATATTTTCATTTTTATCGATTAATTGATTAAAAAGATCTAAATGTTTTTTTCTTCCTAAATTATCTTGGGAAATGATGGTATATTTTTGATTTGATATTTTTATCAACTGAGTTGCAAAAGTTGATTTGCCACAGCCTTGTAAACCTACTAGAATGATTAAAATGGGTTTTTTAATTGATTGTAAAAACATATTTAATTCCGAGATTTCCATTTTTTTGAATATATATTTGAAGTAGGATATTTTATAGATTGAACCTAGTATTAAATATTTTAGTTTTTATTATAGTTAATATATTTCCATTTAAAATTTAACTAACAAATAACAAACAGGTGTTGTTTTTAAAAAGTGGGGGCTAAGTTTTTTTATTTTTGAGTAACAATATAGTCAATCTATAAGAAGTAACAAAACATTTATAAATGTGTGTATACTACTATATGTAATAACATGGGAGATTTGGACTATGAAAATGAGTATTTGGCTCGTAAAAAAAAATTAAGGAAATTGCATTCTAGCTTGAAAAATTCCAGAGAAATACAGGAAATATACCACAAAATTATGGGTTCTCCTGAAAGTGGTGAAAGTGGAGATGATATTGATTTAGAAGATTAAAAGAATGTAGTTTGTTTTAACTTTCAAGTTACTCGAAAATTATATTATGAATTATTTTAAAATAATCTTATGAATTATTTAAAAAGTTTAATTATAATGATAATTATTTTATTATTATTATCATATAGTTATTCTCAATTTGCTTCTACTCAAACAGTATGTTGTTACCAGAGTCAAGATAGCGACCAAAGTGGTGTCATAAGAACTGCATTTCATTCTAATTGTCAAAGTAGTGGTGGAATTAGTTTAGGAATTCCAAGTTCAGAACATTCTCTAGAAACAGGAAATGTGCAAGGAATACCTACTAATTGTGGACAATTAGTGGTGGATAATGGAAGAGAGTGTGTTCTTAGCACAGGTGAATTAAACTCCAACAGATTTTTTTTTAATTTTAACGGTCAAAATTATCCTTCTGTAAATAGCTGTGTAGAATTTAGAGAATGTTCAACACAAGGATGTAGTTGGCAAGGAATAACTCCCTCAACTCAACAACCCACTATTGGGGATGCAAGACCTAGTATAGGCGGAGATTTAGATTTCGATATGGTTGATGGAGATTTTATAGAAGAGGGTGGTATTAATTTAGGATTGAGTCCTTTTTCCACAAGTTCTATGAGCAGTTGTTATGAATCTATAGGGCCTTTTAGAGGATCTTTAATGTCTCGAACCATGTGTGAGAGAATAGGCACTGATTGTGTATATGATCCATTAAGAGTTGGGATTTTAACTCAAAAAGTTGGAGATTATGATGAAACAGAAATTTTTTCAGATTTTAATAGAGATACGATGTGTGTTTCAAAAACAAGTTCTATTAGGATGTGTGAGGGAATTAATTCAAGAGTTGTCTGTGAGAATTATCAGTCTAGACTAAATCCAAATGAGGGTTCTCTCATGCAAATTTATGGATGCGAATGGAGGGAATTAAATCAATTGCAGGGAACTTGTATTACAAAAGATTTGTATTTTGAAAATTTAGGGGATGTAAAGAGTAAGTCTATTAATGTTACAAGTGCTATTAGACGAGAAAATTTTGTTAAAAATCCTGTGTTTCAAGTAAGAAGTGGTTCAACTCTAGATTTTTGGAATGGTTCAGGTTATCAAATTAGGTCTACTCAAAATTTTAATTATTTCTTAGGTGAAACTAGTGTGTTTTTCCCACAAGAAGCTGGTTTTATTGAACAACAAATCTCAGCAATACCCGTAAATTCTAATTTAGAATTGAAAGTATTTGTATCGGGTTCTGTTGTGAATGTATTTTTTGACGAAGAGTTTATACCTAATTTAGAATATGAAGAGGGAGATTTTAACCCTTATTTAGTTTCAAGGGGAGAGTTTAATTCAGATATAAAAGTATTAAGATTTGAAGTGCCTAATTCTGTAGAAACTGCCAATAGAATTTTAAGAATTGAACCTACTGGAAGAACTAAGATTTTTGGAGTGAGTTTAGCACTTATGTCTGGAGATTTGAGTTCAACACTTCAAAATCCTGTTCAAGATATAAATCACTTCAGTTCTTTTCCTCCAAATTCATTTAATTGTAACATATGTTCACAAGGAATTTTTGCGGGCCTTTGTAGTGAACAAACAATGAGTCAATTTGGAAATTGTGAGTTAATTTCTCAATCTTTTGATACTCCTTATAGAACTGGACTTGAGAGCTCCATTAATCCTTACACCACTTCAAGGGGGATGGCCAATATATTTTTAGAGGAGGATATGGTGTTTTGCGGCTTGTATACTTCAAGAAGTAGATGTGAAGGAGACAACAAATTAAATTCTCAAATATCTAAGTATCACTTAAACCAAAATGGACTTTGTAAATGGATATCTAATCCCTCCTACCCCAACGGAGGGACTTGTGTTAAAGATTCAACAGGAGATGGTAATCCCGATACATTTAATAATGGTGGGCGTTTATCATTTATTTCGTCTTCAAGTGGAGCATCAATTATTGACAATTATAATTTTCAAACTGAACATACGTCATTAAATGATTTCCAGTTAAGTTGTGATTCTTATCCACCATCAATATACATAGAATTATATAAATCTTACATAGGAGATGACGCAGAGTTGAGAACCGATAGAACTTCACTTCCTTTAGTTTCAGAAAAACCTGGAGTTATAAGATATGCAGTTGTAAGAATTGAAAATCAAATCTCTCCTGCATGTAATGTGTTTGAAAATTTTAATTCAACAGTCAGATTAATATTAGAATTAGATGGACAGAGAATCTTGACTCCTTTAGCAACTTCTCTGTTTCCAGAATATAATGGTGCTGAGTTTTTTCAAACAGTTTACACAAACGAAGAGTTTAGAAGCAAATTTGGTGCTATAGATTTAAATACTCTTGACAATTTTATTTCAAGAGGTACAATTAGGGCAATTGATAGTTCAGGAAATGTTCAAAAAAACAGAGTAAGTTTAAGAGGAGGTAAAGGGATTGAAGATTTTATGTTTGAATTAAAGACTGAACCTCAAACATATGAATTATATTCTTTCTCTAAGTTGTATTTAGATAACATTCAAATGCCTATTGAAGTGAGTGATTTACGTGAAACGTGTTCAGTAATTCTTGCAGATTTGGACAATGATATGATAATTGGTCAATTTGATAACATATCTCTTTTAGATCTTAGAGATGAAGGATTTGAAATAGGAGCTAAGTATAGTGCCTACGCTAATCAAGAGAGAAGATCCGATTTTTTTAATATTTCTTACCAAGTTTCTTGTCAAAATATTTTTGACCAACATCATTCAGTTGCTCAAAATAGGATTTTTTCAACTAGAGATGAGTTAATTATTTTATCTTTTGGTTCTGAGGAATTACGAAATTCTGATAATGTTCCTTTTTTTGATTTAAATTCTTATGAATTAAACTTAGAGTTTAGGGCTTTAGAAGGAGTTTCATGTTCTCTTATGACATTGGTAGGAGACTCCTCTGTTGAAGCATCAGTTGATGCAATAATTAAAGAACCTGTAGAACTTAGTTCTCAAATATCGCCTAATTATAGTACCCATCCTCTGTACTTCAATAAAAATTTAAATTTAGAACCATTTTTACAAAGAGGTGATTCTAGTTATGATGGAACATACAGACTTACTTTAGTATGTAATTTGCTGAACGATAGACCTTTTGAAAAAGAATTATTTTTTGAATTAAATAGTTATATCCCCGATATAAGTGAGTTTATAATTACGCACATTGATGATAAAAAGTGGGTTGAAATAAATAATCAAATTTATATTGATGCATTAGGAGAAAATCTACTTTCTTCTGACAACAGCCCTATAAATGAAAAAATCAATAACTATATTAGAAACAACTTAAAATTAAATTCTCAGGATAGTCAAATTGACTTTGATACTATTAGAGAGATTAAATTGTGTGATATTGAGATTCCTAAAAATACTTTAAGAATAAATCAAAATTTATTTTCTTTAACAGAGTCTGCGAATTGCAATGTTTTTTATGATTCTGAACTCTCTTCGATAATATTGGAAACTCGTTTAGAAATTCAGACTAACTGGGGAACTCTTAATAGTAAAGTAATTCGAACAAATTTAGAGACTAAAGAACCAAATATTAATATAAGAACAAGAGATGGAACTTCATTTGGAAGATTAATTGAAAATAATTTGTATTATAAAGGAGATAATCCTGAAATTTTAATTGATTTAGGCTTATCTGAATTTAGAGAGTTTAGTTGTGATATCACACCTATTGTAAATGGATTTTATCTAGATTCTTCCTCATTTGAATCCTCAAGTTCTTCTATGAGATTTACTCTTGCACAAATTCTCACCTCTGATGCTATGAATAATCTAGATAATATTGATATTCAAATGGAATTAGAATGTATTGAGCATATATTTAATAAAAAATTAAATCTTGAAGTCTCTTTGATTAAAGATGAGATTATACCAGAAATTGAGTCCATTGAATTTATAGGTTTAGGGGATAATTGGGTTTATCCTTCCCATGGAACGCCTCAAATAAATAGTGATATTCAAATAGATTTTTCAAGAACAAATAATTTTGTAAGTTGTCAAGTTTTACCAGTTTTTGATTCAAATCCAATTGCTCAACATGTAAATATTAAGTCAGTTAAAGGTAGAGATACAAGTTCTTTGGTTTTAGAAGATGTATTGACTTTAGTAAGAAGAAATAATGATTTATCTCCTTTAGTCTCATTATCAAATTCAAACGTTATAAATAATGTAGATTTTTATGTAAGTGTAAGATGTGAAAATGGGGCAGGAGGAGTTGGCAAGAGAAATTTCTCACAGTATTCATTAAACTTGTTTGATTTTGGAAGTGTTAATGTTAGAGGCAAATTAAATAATGATAAGAGGTTAAATCTTGAAATTGATACGTTAGCAAATTTAGGTTCTTCAATTATTACTATTAGAGATAGAAATTCAGATTCCATCCTCTTTAACGGGCCTTTGAGTTCTTTGAATTCTGAAATCTCAACTACTGGTTCAATTAACAGATATTTTATAAGGGGGATTGATATTGAAGCTCAAGATTTAGAAGATTCTCCCTCATATCCGTTAAATATTGAGTTTATAATTGGAGAACAATCACTAAGCACAGATTTTAATATTTTAGTAGATAATACAAATCCTGAAGTTTTTATTAATTTAAACTCTAATGATGATTCAGTAGTATTTGAAAATTTTATTTCTGGAGAAATTATAATTAGAGAGTCCCCCGAGTTTTCAAAAGGAATTTCTGAATTAAGTATTCAATTTAGAAAAGGCTCTGAGGTAATTTCAGAAATTATAGAGATGAATTATAATGATCTATCTTACTCTATAGCACTTAATGAAGTTGAAGGTTTTCAAGAGTTAGAGGTAGGTTCATATTCAATTAGAGTTTCTGCAAGAGATTATTTTGGAAATCTAAATATATCGACTAAAGAGTTTGAAGTTAGTGATGAAATATTTATAAGTTTACTCTCAAGTATAAATGTGGGACTTTATGATTTTGATCCAAGTACTTGGTATACAATTAGTGAGTTTCCTGTTTTATCATTTGAATCGACTCGAGATCTTCAAAGTTGTTCCTTAATGCCTGGCTCATCAAGAGGCTATATAGGAGGAGTTATTCCATTTGAAAATTTAGGTTCAAATGTTTTTGAATTAAATACGAGTGATCATAGGGAACTTTTTGAAATAATTGATGGTAAAAAACTTACACTAATTTCATGTCAAAGGTCAGATAGAGATGAAGAGTTTAGAGTTGGAGTTAATTTGTATAAAATGAATATTTTACCAGATTATGTTTTATCATTTGATTGGGGAGTAAATCAAATTATTCCACCAAATAGAAATTCAAGAACCGTAAATTTTTCAGTTATTCAAAAATCTGATTTTAGAGATGTGAGTTGTAAAGTCAATGTTAGAGGACAATCGATAGATAAAAATCTTGACTTAGTTTCTTCAACAGGCATTGGAAATTTTAGAGGTTCTGTTGACCTACCTGCTGGAGATTATATGTTCTTTTTAGAGTGTATGAATCCTGTTGAGCAAAATGGAATTGTAAAATCTTATAATGTAAATATTGCTCAAGAAGCATTTAGAATTGATATTATATCAGTTGAACACACAGGACTAGGATTTAAAAATGATAAGTTAAATTCAAATGTTGTTGAGATTCCAAGTCAAATTTCAACTCAACCGAATAAAGATTTAAAAGTTAGATTTACAAATAATAATCAAGCTGAAATGATTTGTACTATTGATACTACTAAGTCTGGAGTTGTAAATTTCCTCATTTCATTATTTAGAAATACTAGAACTGCAACTAATGTTATATTGCAGGGTGTTTACGAGGGCATTGTTGAAATTGATGAAACTACAAATGAAATCAGAATTGAATGTAGAAATGAAGATGGAAGATTTTCAAGTAGAACGTTTAGATTTCCTATTGAATATATAGACTCTTCCCAATACTCGATTGGACAAGTAAATGTTGAGGGTGAGAGATAATAATGGTCTTAAAATCAAAAAAGTTTAATCAAAAAAATAAATCTTCTTCTAATTTACATCTCTCTTCTAAAATTACTTCTTTAATCAAAGTAGATAATATTATTAAAGAATATAAAATAGGGAAAAATACTCTAAGAGTATTAAAAGGAATTTCTTTTGAAATATTTGAAGGAGAATTTCTTGCAATTGTCGGGAAGTCTGGTTCTGGAAAAACTACCTTAGTAAACCAGATAGGTTGTCTAGATACCCCTACAAAAGGAGAAGTATATATAAAAGGAAAAGGAATTAGAAAATTAAGTGAGAGTGATTTAGCAGTCTTAAGAAGAAGAACTATAGGGTATATTTTTCAAAAGTTTAATTTAATTAAATCTTTGTCAGCTCAAGAAAATGTTGAATTACCAATGATATTTTTTGATAAGTCTAAACGATATAGAGCAAAACGAGCAAGAGATTTATTAGAACAATTTGATATGGGTGAAAGATTACTAAATAAACCTACGGAACTCTCGGGTGGACAGCAGCAAAGAGTAGCTATTGCAAGAGCATTATCAAATAATCCAAGTATTATTTTAGCAGATGAGCCAACAGGAAATTTAGATTCAAAAACTGGAAAAATTGTAATGGAGTATTTACAAAAACTCAATTCTCAAGGAAAAACAATCATTCTAGTAACACACGATGATTCTTTAGCTAAGCAAGCACAGCGAGTAATTACTCTGCATGATGGAGAAATTATTAGTGATGTTAAGAATTCTTCAAAAAAGGTTCTTAAAACAGTTGATGAGAGAATAGAAGAAGAAGTTAAACATCAAAACTAAATAGTTAATAAAAAATCATTATTCTAAAATAGAATGTTTTTCATTTCCTAGACACACTTCTCTTGCGAAATCTCTTCTCCAGTTATGTTCTTGAGTACTTCTAAATTCTATTTCTAATAAGTTTTGTTCTTCTAATTCAATAAGTTCTTCATTTCCAAATCTTTGAGGATAGAGCATATATTCAATAGTTTTAGTTTGACCAGCTGAGATATCCATATATTGGATATTACTAAATAACCCATACTCAATGTCATATAGAATTTGAGGTTCAAGTTTTGATGAAAATATGAGTTCTTGATTTTGTGAATTATTTATACAAATAAATACATGTTCAATTTTAACTTTTGTAGGAAGTAATGAATTCATGTTTGTGAATTTTATTTCAGCGACTTTTTGACCTTGCCAATTTATATCTTCTAAAGAAGTATTGATTTGAAACTTAAATGATGTAAATTCTCTATCTACATTTGAAACTGAGCTTATTGAGATTAATATTATAATTAAAATTATAACTAAGATAAGTAATATTAAAGGAAATATTATGGGGGAATTAGTCAAAAATTTATCTTCAACTTTATCTGATGTAATATGACTGTTTTTCTTATTCATTTTTGTTCAAACTTAACTTTCAATGATTCTGAATCAGGTTTAACTTTTTCGTAAACTATATTTTTAAAGTACTTTCCTAATACATAAAATATTATTGTTGAGAGTACTAATGTTAAAAGTACTAAATGTCTATTAAAATCAAATACATCAATCATATAAAATATTGAAAATATGAGTGTTGCAATACTTGCACTATATACTACAATTGAGAGTTTTCTATATAATACAAACCAAATAATAGCTACAATTACTGTGATAAAATATACTAATATTCCAACTCCTATTGACCATGTTGCCCCCATTTTATAAATTCCTCCTCTTTAAAATATCTGCAATTAAAAATAATGCAGCACTTGCTAAAAAACTTAGCACTACTTTAATTTCACTTGGAATAAATGCTAAGTATGTTCCAACGAAATATCCTATTGTAATTATTAAAAATATAATTGCAACAGCAGTAAATATTTGTTCAATATTCATATCTGTATTATGATATTAAGATTTATAAATATATGTCAGTTGATTTTATAGATGAATAAAAGAATTTTTGATAAAAATGATGAACATAATCATTATAGGGCTTCAAAAAAGTTTAAAACTCAAAAATTCAAGCCAAATGTTTCCAAATTTAATTTTCTAGAACACTACTCAAAACAATTTAAAGATTCTAACAACTTACTTAGTCTTCAAAAAGAAATTTTTAGAAAAAAATTTGTAAGATTCAATATTTTAAACGATATTTCAAAAACTAATTCAATTAAAGAGGAGGAAGAATTAGTTCAACTCTTTAAAAAATCGTATAGAACTACTCTTAAGCAAACTAATATTCCTCATTGTTATGAAATTGAAAAATCTCATTTCTCGTTAAGTGGAAGTTTTCCAATGATAAGTGGAAGAGCGTATCTGCAGGATTTTCCTTCTCAAATTCCTGTATACTCAATTGATTATTCTCAATTTTCAAACAAAGATTCTCTTAAGATTATTGATATGTGTTCATCTCCAGGTTCTAAACTGACACAACTTTTTAATGTATTAATTGAGCAAATTCAAAAGGGAGTATTAAAAAAAGATTGCCAAATTGAAATAGTAGCTAATGAACTTTCAAAAACACGATTTTCAAGACTTATTAATAATGTTCAAAAACAATTTTCAAGTGAAATTCCAATTACTGTAAAATTCATACAATTAGATGCACTTCAATTAGGTAAGATAAAAGAGTTTGAAGAATATTTTGATATAGTATTTTTAGATGCTCCTTGTTCAGGTAATTTTTTGCAAGAAAGAAATTGGTTTAATAAACGTGATAAGAAAGGAGTTCTAAGAAATTCTCAAATTCAAAAACAACTCCTTGAAGTTGGTAAAAAAGTATGTGCTAAATCAGGAGTAATTGTATATTCAACATGTTCAATGGAGGTGGAGGAGAATGAAGAAAATGTTATTTATGCTCAGAAAAATTTAAACTTAAAGTCAGTAGCAGTGGAGGAGAATCTTTATAATTCATTTTCATATTCAATTAAAAGTATTGAAATTTTAAAAAATATAGAGCATAAAAAATTAATCCAAGACTCAATTAGAATTCATCCTCCTTATTCAAAAACTCAAGCATTTTTTGTGAGTATCTTTAAGAGGAAGTAGTCGATAAGAGAATTTAGATTTTTATAAGAATTATTATTAATATAAATTTAAAAAAATTATTTTTGAGTTTGAGGAGTTTTTAATTCTTTAATCTCAATTGTATATTCTTTAATTTCATCTTTAAGTTGTTCTTTAAGTGCACCTTCAAGCATTTGTTGCATTTGAACTAATTGAGCGGGTACTTCAAGAGTAATTGTTTTATCTTTAAGAGTTACTTTGCACATTTCTGGACTTAAACCAATTAAAACATAGAGAGTTGTTTCAATTTTTTCTTGTAAATCTTCAATTTTTTTAACAAGTGAAAATGTTACATCAATTTCTTTTCCTGCAAGTGGGTGATTAAAATCAACCATAACTCTTCCTCTTGATGCTGATTTAACTTTCCCATAATTTCCATCAAAGTTATATACTTGCCCCACTACAATTCTCAAATTTTGTTCTTTAAATACTTTTTCGGGATATGTTTGATACATCTCTTTTCTTTTTTCTCCAAATGCATCTTTAACATCTAAATGCATTGAAAACTCTTCTCCCATTTTTGCAGTTACTAACTTTTCTTCAATTTTAGGAAGAAGCATATTATTTCCAAATACTACTTTTTTATTTCCTGTTCCTTTAAGATTATTCTCTTTTGCAATTTTTTCATCTGTTGTATCAAATACTTTACCTTCACTTGAAATTGTAAGTGTAACTTCTATCATTTCACCATTTTGTAATGTCATATCAATATTTAATAAAAAGTACTTTATAAAATTTAGTAGAAAATTAATATTATTTAATTAGAAAAATTTACGTTGGCGTTTATATACTTTATCTATTCTGGGCTGAGCCTTAAAAAAAAAATGAAATGACATAAATGTTTAAATATCTTTACATATTAGTATAAAATATATAATGGATGATAAAATTTCTAAATCTTCAAAAGAGTATGTGTTAAAAAAATCAAATTCTCTTGATAATTGGCCTGAAATTAGAGGATATAACGCAGAAGAGGAGTTTAATTTAGAGAATTTTCTAAAATCACTGACTACAACAGGCCAACAGGCAACTGAACTTGGAAAAGCTATTGAAATTACTAAAAAAATGCGAAACGACAAAGCTACAATTTTCTTAGGATTTACTTCAAATGCTGGGACAAGTGGGATTAGAGAATATATTACGTATTTGTTTAAACATCAAAAAGTGCAAGTTGGATGTGCAACAGTTGGTGCAATTGAAGAAGATATTATTAAATGTTTTAAGTCATTTGTAATGGGAGATTTTAGAGCAAATGGAGCTCAACTCAGAGAAGAAGGTATTAATCGAACAGGAAATATTTTTATTCCAAATGATAGGTATGTATATTTTGATAAGTTTATGAGAATATTTTTAGAGCGTTTATTTAAACTTCAGAAAGAAACTCAAACAATTATTACATGTACAAAATTTGTGTATGAGTTAGGAAGAGAATTAGAATTACAACATGTTGAGAATAAAGAGGAGAGTTTTACGTATTGGGCGTATAAAAATAATTTACTCTTTTTTTGTCCCGCTCTTTTAGATGGAAGTTTAGGAGATATGGTATATTTTTTTAAAAAAGAACCTCAATTCAGAGATTTTAAAATTGAAATGAGTGAGTATATTGTTGAACTTACAGATTTAGCTCTGAATTGTGAGAAAATGGGAATTATTGCTTTAGGAGGTTCAATTCCTAAACATGCTCTTGCCAATGCGGGATTATTTAGGGATGGAGCAGAGTATTGTATATATTTAAATTCAGGGTTAGAGATGGAAGGAAGTAACGCTGGTGCACCAATTGATGAAGCTGTGAGTTGGGGAAAAGTCTCTTCTTCTGCTCAGCGTGTAAAAGTAGAAGCAGATTTTAGTTTAACATTTCCCTTACTTGTTCTAGGAGGATTTAAAGATTGATAGTTGCTCTGCAACTAGAATTCTTTTGGCTTACTTTTCTTAGCGATTCGTAGATGAGTGTTAAAGAAAAGGAAGGATGGAGCATGTTTGGTTGGGGAAAGATTAAGGGTAATTCAATGTCAGTTAAAGTAGAAGCAGATTTTTCATTGACTTTTCCAATGTTAGTACTAGGAGGATTTAAAGATTGATAGTTGCTTTGCAACTAGAATTCTTTTGGCTGTCGTTTTCTTAGTGACTTGAAAAGGAACGTTAAAGAAAAGGAAGGATGGAGCATGTCTCATGGGGTAAAGTATCTTCTTCAGTTCGGGTATTGAAAAAATAGCAATGCTTATAAATTTTCAAATCATTAGTATTATATGGAAAACCTCAATAAAGAGATAATTTTGAAAACTTTACATGAACATAGAGACTTAATTAGAAAATTTGGAGTTAAGAAATTAATTTTATTCGGTTCATATGCAAGAGATGAACAGAAAGAAACATCTGATATCGATTTTTTAGTTGAATTTGGAGAAGGAAAATACAACATTGATAATCATTTAGGTTTATTATATTTATTAGAAAACTTATTTAACAAAAAAATAGATTTAGTAAAACCTCATTTAGTAAGAAGTGAATTAAAAGATGATATTTTAGGTGGAATCCAACATGTTGCGGAAATATAATCTATTTTTAAAGGATATATTAGAGAATATTAATGATATAAAGGAGTTCATTAAAGATTATACATTTGAAGAGTTCATAGAAGATAAAAAGACAATTAATGCTGTTACAAGGAGTTTTGAAATAATCGGAGAAGCTGTTGCAAAACTTCCAGATAATTTGAAAAGTAAATACAATTATGTTCCATGGAAAGATATTAAAAATTTTAGGAATATAATAATTCATCAATATTGGAGTGTGGATTATGAAGCTGAATGGAGTATTATTAAAACAAAATTGGATATACTAGAAAAACAGATTAAAGAAATAATTGAAAAGGAAAAAATAGAAGAAACAGAAGTAAAATATAAGTAAATGAAATCACCTCAAATCGTTCCTTTCAGTCACTCGTTTCAAATTGGCTGTCGCAATCTCTCTATTTTACCCTCCTTACAGTCGGGAGAACTCAAAAACATCTCCAAGAAATTTGCTTAGCAAACTTCTCTTCGATAACGACTTGCAGTCTCTCGCTTATGCTCGGGCAATACAACAAATGGTTTAACAGAAATTCCTGCCGAATTTTCCCAAATTTTTCCTACGGCAAAACTTCTCTAAATTCCGATGTTGTATCCAATAAAAGCGAATTTTTGAAGTAATTTGAAATAAGGCTAAGTAGTAAGAAAAGTTTTTATAATCAGTTATCTTTTCTTAAGATCTGGAAATTCCCAAAGAAATTAAAATTGTAAACGATACTATTTAAATTACTTCTCAAAGTAATAATTATGAGATTTTTCAATTTCTTATTCAATCTGTTTTAAATACTTTTTAGCAATGTAATCTACAAATTGATAATTCTCTAGTTTGCTATTTGCTCTTTCAAGTGCATCATAGTATTGTTTTCTTTTCTTGTAATCAATATCTAACATTGGATAATCATTTTTATGTAATATATAATTCATTAATAATCTTGAAATTCTTCCATTTCCATCACTAAAGGGATGAATTGTAACAAATTTTAGATGACTCAGAGCAGCTAATCTTACAGGATGAATATTGTTTTTATTGTTATCATACCATTTAAAAAATTCATTTAATTCTTCTTCAACCTTTGAATAATGGCAAAAAACTGTTGAAGCACTCAAAACTTTGACATTATGATTTCGAATTTTACCTGAGATATCAGGATAAGTCTCTTGAAATAATTTTTTATGCCAGTTTAAAATACTTTTCAAACTAATTTCTTTTTCTTGTAATATCTCAAAAAAGACTTTGTAATGAGTTTTTGAAAGCTTAATATCATTTAAATCTTTATTTGGGTTTATATTTTCTTCAATTAAATGAACTGTATCTTTGAAATTTAGACTAGAACCTTCAATTGCTTGTGAATTGTATGTAAATTTAATAGCAAATTGGGATAAATACTTATTTTTATAACTCTGAGGCATATTCTCAATCTCTTTTTTATTTTGTTTTCGCTTTTTTTCAATTGCATTCTCAAATCTTTTTCTAAATACCTCCTCTTCAAACTCTTCTTGCATCATTGTAATATTTTTTGGAACTTCTTTTCCTACATATTTTTCAAAAGTTTTAGTACTAGAATTTTCTCTAAAAGAATACTGAAAGTAATAATATTGATTCTTTTCAATAATTTTAACCATAATATGTATTGTCTGACATTATTAATAAATTTATGTATTTTGATAAAAATGTCAGATAAAGAATATAATCAATTAACATTTCTCATAGATCATCTACAGTTCTTAAAAGTTTAAATAATATTATCTAAACCATCTCTTAGAGAATTAACTATCAAATATTCCAATAACTTTATAATACTATAATTCATAGTAATATATAGTAAAATGGTTCAAACAACAATTAATTTAGGAGAAATTGAAAATGGATTTGTTGAAATGTTTAAAGCTCAAAGAAATTTGAGTAATAAAAATGAAGCAATAAACAAAATTATTGAAGAATTTAAAGCACTCAAAAAAGAAGAGTTTCAAGAGAAAATGTTATCTTTTGAGTGTTCATTATTATCTGAAAAAGCTCTTGCAGAAGACTGGTTATCAAAAGAAGATGAGGAGGCTTTTGCTTATTTACAATGAGCAGAGATATTTACTTAGTTGAATTTCCATTTAGTAATATTTCATCTACTAAAAAAAGACCTGCATTATTAGTTAGTAATTTAAAAGGTGAAAATGATATATTTATTCAAATATCAACTAAAGAAAAATTAACTAAAGACTATCAAATTAATTTATTAAAAACAGATTGTGAGGGAGAAATTAAATTTGATTCATATATCAATTGTGATATGATATTTACATTACATAAAGATTTAATAATTAGAAAAATAGGTTCAATATCAGATAAAAAATCAAAAGAAGTTGAAAATATATTACAATCTTTATTTAAGTAATGATTCAATAAAAATATTCAAGTTTTGTATACAAAACTTAAAACAACTACATATAATCACGCCATTGGTGTCCACATTTTTCACATTTGTAAAACTGAGTTTCAGGTTCATCTCCAGCTCTCATCTGTTTAGTCCAGAAATATGCTTTATTGTGTTCACATTTAGGACAAGTTGCATCAGCGAGAGGATTAACTTCAGCTTCTGCGTCATCTCCTAATACTTCAAGCACTTTTTTTTTTTCAACTTTTTGAGATAAACTCATATCAGTTGTTGCCTTATTTACATGTCCACAACTAGAACACTTTATATCTTCTCCTGCTTTACCCATAATCAAAGCTCCACATTTTTCACAAAAATCTACCATTTTAATTAACCTTTTTAATTTAGTTTGAGTTTATTTTTAAATTCTTCCATTTCACTTTCTTCGTATGATTGTGTATTTGAAAAATTAAATACTCTAATATCGTCTTTTATTGGAAAAATATGAATATGTACATGAGCAACATCTTCTCCATAAATAACACTACCTATATTTGTGTTAAAAATCCCCTTATAATGTTTAGAGAGTTTTTGAACTACTCTTTGCAGTTCACAATATTCATCTTCAGGCATATCTGTAAATCGTTGATACTCTTTTTTTGGAATTATAAGTGTATGTCCTTTGGTAAATGGTGATATATCTAAAAATGCCATGTGTGAATTATCTTCATATACAACTGAAGCCGGAATTTCTCTATTAATTATTTTACTAAATATGGTTGACATAACTACTTTGAGATTTTTATTTTTAAAAATGTTTGTTGTAATTAGAAATTAGTTTTTAGCAGTCAAAACAAATTATTTTAAATAGTCTTACTATATCAATTTCATAATGAGTAAGATTACATTAGTCCCCACATTATTCTCAACTTCATTTGAAGAGATGATTGAACAATATCTTAACATTAACAAGTATTCTAATTTTTATTTTTCTTATTTTCATATTGACATAATGAGAGATGATTTTGTATCTTCAACTAATTATGATGCTCAGAAATTAGAAAAATTATGTTCCTTATTACATAAAAATGAACATAGAGCTGAAGTTCATTTAATGGTTAAACATCCTCTTGAATTTATTGAGGAAATAATAAGAATAAACTCAATATATAATAATTGTATTTCAAGCATTATCATTCATTATGAAAGTTTTGATTCTAAAGAAGAGTTAGAGTTTGTAGTTGAGCAAGTAACATCTAATTATTCATCAATTTCTTTTCAATTAGCAATTAATCCTAACACCACTGTTGAAGACATTATTACTTTACTTTCATCATTTTCAAACATAATGGTTATGGGAGTAGTTCCAGGAAAGCAGAGGCAAAATTTTATTGAAAATAGACTTAGTGTAATCATGTTACTTTTAAAACTTGGAGTTAATGTAAGCATTGATGGGGGATTAAATGAGAAAACTATATCTCAAATACTTCTAAAGATATCTCCTCTACTAGTTCAATCACAACTCCAATTCAATATTGGCTCATATTTAAATAATATCCATACTTCTAAAAAAGAATTTAACACCAAACTTACCACACTACAACATCAAATAAAAAACCACTTACATCTCTCTAACCTTACTCATCAAGAACAGCTTTCAAAAAATCCATACATTGTACTCATTGATGTAGGAGGGACACACACTAAAATATATATAGGTTCATTTGAGGAATTCTCAGTAAAACACATTCAAGTAATTCAAACTTCCTCAATTAAAACATTTGGAACTAAACATCCACAAGAATTGTTTACATCAATTATTAAAAAAATAGGAATTCATAGTAAAATTGATTTTTTAATTTTAGGAGTTGCGGGAGAAAAACACGATTCAACTATCTTGATGACTCATCAAGAATTAGAATTTGATATGAAATTTATTAAAGAACAATTTCCTCAATTTAAAGAAGTTTTCTTATATAATGATTGTGAATTAGCAGGATATGGAGTTCAAAGTTCACAGGAATATTTAGATAATACGGTTCAAAAATATAAACGTACACATAACAATCTCTCTCACATTCAAAATAATACTTCTTTAGATTCACATTTTTTAGAATTATTAATTATTATTGGAACTGGAGTAGGAATTGCACATATTTCAAATCAGGGTATTTCATATAATTCTCAAGGAGGTCATATTATTACTCAACTTGATGATATACTTTACTTAGAATATTTACGTTCAAATTTAGAAAAAAATACAATTTCTTTTGATGATATTATTAGTGCAAGAGGGCTTGAAGCTAGATATCAGTATGATACAGGAGAGTATAAAAGTACGTATGAAATTTGTAAACTTGCGTTTAAAAAAGATGTAAGAGTTACTAAAACAATAGAATTTTATTTACAAGAATTATATTATTTTTTACTTGATTGTATGTATTTTGATAATATTGTAACTAATATATATTTAGGAGGAGAGTTTTCATATAAAATGGTTGAACTATTTAAATTATATAAACCTAAAGAATTTCAAGAGTTGCAACAAAAATGTACCATTATTTGTATCTCTAATGATTATTTACAATTCTCAGGAGCTCTGCAAATTATTTATTCAAAAATATTTGAGAATTAATAGTTAATATAAAAGTTAATAAGTATAGAAAATACCAATTCAAAAATTAATCATCTTTTTGAAGATGATAACTTGCACTTCCTTTAGTTTTATTCTTCAAGAATTCAATTGTTTCATCAACTCTTCCTGTTGGAACTTTAAGATGCATGTGTAGATTTCCACTATCATCATAAAACTGCTTCTCAATGGTTCCAAACTCTCTTACAGGTTTAATTAAAAGTCCAGCATATTGAGATTCAACTTGTAAAATAATAATAGTAGAGTCAAATTTAATTGGTATTTTATGTTTTAATTCTTTAAATACATCTTCTGCTTGTTTGATATGATTTCTAAATGGAAGAATTGAAATTTTTAAATTTTCAATTTCATCTTTTAACATTGTAGTTGTGTATCTATGTTTAGTTTGTGGATTTATAGTTTGATTTGTTAAATAATTTACTATTAAATCTTTTTTTCTCTCTCTAAGTTCATTTAAATAACTTGTTGGAATTTGAGCATCTCCATTTTGTGCAATTTCTTTAAGTATTTCTTCTTCATTTTTATTAGGAAATAATTTTTCAAGTGTATCAGAGTCTACAACAAGACCTTTTTTAGAGTCTGAAAATATTTTAGTGTCTGCAAAAATATCATATATTGAAACTTCTTCTCTTTCTTTTTCTTCTTTTTCTAAATACTTTGCAAGAGTTTTATATTCAACAAGAGCTTCTACTTCTAAATTTCCTTTTTTAAATCTAATAATACAAGATTCATCTACTTTTGCCATGTAATAGAATAAAGAATTGATATATTATAAACTTTAATAACTTTTTATTTAGAAACAGTAAAGAAATTCTATTATCTACTAAATCTGACTCCTTTACCACTTAAATTAAATCAATAAATATTAAAATTAAACATTTTATTTACAAATTAGTGAATGGAAAGAGGTCTTTTATTTTTAATGTTTAGTATTTTTGTTGTTGCAGGAGCCTTACTTTTTGTATCAATTCCTGGAACTGCTGATTTGAAATTATTAAAAGAAGAAATGACACTAGGAAAAGAAGGAGAGTTATGTAGAAGTCCGACATTAGTTAGAGATTGTGAAAGAGGTCTTGAGTGTGTAATTTTAGAGCAAGATTTTTATACCAAAGCATATTGTTTGAGAAATGATTAAAGTTAAATTATTTTTAAAATTTTAGTTTAATTACTTTAGTTATTAAATTCTAAAATTCAATTAATTAGGTGATTATAATTGTTTTCAACTTTATTAAAATATTTTTCTTCTCTTTATATGAGTAAATTTTATAAACTAAAAAATTACCTATTAATTTAAGTTAGAAAATTTGAACTGAAATAATGTAAAAATGGTTGATGTAAAATTAAAAGTAGCAGAAGCTCATCAAGATGATGTTAATAAAGGAATTGTTAGAGTCGATAGTTCTATTATTAGATCTCTTGGTTTAAATATCGGAGATGTAATTGGAATTAAAGCAGAGCGAGAGACAGTAGGAGTAGTCGAGAGAGCATATCCTAGCGATTTAGGTCTTGAAATTATTAGAATGGATGGGACAGTTAGAAAGAATGCAAGAGTTGGAATTGGTGAGCACGTCACAATTTTTAAGCCAAAACTTGAAGAAGCCACTAAAGTAACACTTGCTCCAATGCAAGAATTTATAATGCATCCTGCAACATTTGCAAATTTAAAAAAAAGTTTATTTAAAAAAGCATTTGCTTCAGGTGATGTCATAACTATAGGTTCAGGAGTTGAGAGAAATCCTTCTTTTGGTTCAGGAAACCCATTTGCAATAGATTTAGTAAAAGCATTTGAAAATGAATTTTTAGGATTTAATCAAGGTTCTTTAAAATTTAAAGTTGTTGGTGCTAAACCTAGAGGTTTTTTATATATTTCACAGCATACACAAGTTGAAATTACCTCTCAAGAAGGAGAGGAAGAAGTCGGAGGAGGAGTAAATTATGAAGATATCGGAGGTTTAAAATCACATATTGAAAAAATTAGAGAATTAGTTGAATTACCTTTAAAGCATCCAGAATTATTTACAAAATTAGGAATTGAACCTCCTAAAGGAATTTTGTTGTATGGGCCACCAGGGACGGGTAAAACACTTTTAGCAAGAGCAATTGCTAATGAAACTGAAGCGAGTTTTTTTTCAATCTCAGCTCCTGAAATTATTAATAAATTTTATGGAGAAAGTGAGAAGAAATTACGTGAATTGTTTGAAAATGCTCAAAAAGAATCTCCAGCAGTTGTTTTTATTGATGAAATTGATGCGATAGCTCAAAAAAGAGAAGAAGTTCAAGGTGAAGTTGAGAAGAGAATTGTTGCTCAACTTTTAACATTAATGGATGGACTAAAAAAATCAAATAAACTAATCGTAATTGCTGCTACAAATAGACCTGATTCATTAGATGAAGCTTTAAGAAGACCTGGTAGATTTGATAGAGAACTAGAAATAGGAGTTCCAAAAGAAGACGATAGACTTGAAATTTTACAAATTCATACTCGTGGAATGCCTATTGCACTTCCAAAAGATTTTTCTCCATATGAGTCTCAACTTAATGCATTTTTGAAAAAATATCCTGATATTAAACTTAATACTGAGGAAATTAAAAAAGCTTTTGAAGATGATAAAGAAGAAGGTACATTAAAAGGGTTATTAAAACTTCCTGAAGAAGTAGTTGAGAAGATTAGAAAAAAAGAAACAAGTAAATTACTCAAAGAAATGTCAAAAAATACACATGGATTTGTAGGTGCAGATTTAGGAGCTTTAGTTAAAGAAGCTGCTTTTAATGTTTTAAGAAGAACATTTCCTCAACTAAATGTAGGAGAAGATGATGAAATTCCTCAAGAAGTATTACAAAAGTTAGAAATTACACAAGATGATTTTGCACAAGCATTAAAGATAATTAGGCCTTCTGCTATGAGAGAGTTATCAGTTGAGGTTCCAAATGTAACTTGGGATGATATTGGAGGTCTTGGGAGTATTAAGCAGCAAATGATTGAAATGGTAGAGTGGCCTCTAACTAATGCTGATGCTTTTAATAGATTAGGTGTAAATGCACCAAAAGGAATTTTAATGTATGGTCCTCCTGGAACTGGAAAAACTTTGTTAGCAAAAGCAGTAGCAACTCAGACAAGTTGTAATTTTATTTATATTAAAGGTCCTGAAATTATCAATAAATATGTTGGAGAGTCAGAAAAGATGATTCGAAAAATCTTTGAAAAAGCAAGGCAAAATTCTCCAAGTATTGTATTTTTTGATGAGTTTGATGCAATTGCTGGAACTAGGATGGGGAGAAGTGAAGGGAAGAGTACTGACACTATTGTAAATCAAATTTTAACCGAATTAGATGGACTTGAAGAATTAATGAATGTAAAAGTTCTTGCTGCAACTAATAGACCTAAATTTATTGACCCTGCTCTTTTAAGACCTGGGAGATTTGATAAACTAGTCCTTGTAGATGTTCCAGACGTAAAAGCAAGAGAAAGTATTTTAAAAGTTCATTGTAAAAATGTGCCAATTAGTAATAAAGAAGATTTAATTACAGATATTGCTGAAAAAACGCACGGATATGTTGGAGCAGATTTACAAGCAGTAGTAAGAGAAGCAGGATTAATTGCCTTAAGAGAAAATATTAAAACTAAAGAAATTAAAAAAGAGCATTTTGAAAAAGCACTTCAAGTAATAAAGCCATCAGTCACTGAAGATTTACAAAAATTTTACTCAGAAGTTGAACAAGAGATGAAAAATCCCAAGAAGATGCAAGAGAGTTTAAGTATGAGCAGTTATATGTAGAGATACTAAGTGTTGCTTCGCAACACTTGAAGTTTAAGTTTGAATA
>JBLKOJ010000006.1:0-40404 GCA_047602745.1 Candidatus Woesearchaeota archaeon
ATTTTGCAAAATTTTATTTTGCTTCTTAGTTTCTATAAAATTAAAAATTTCAGTAGAAATTTTACTAATTTTTAATTGATATTATAGAAATTATTGATTCTTAATTTAATTTTTAGTTAGGAACTGGACAGAGCCATATAACACAAACTTTTTTAAACTTTACTTATAAGAGTTTAGTAGCTATGAAAATTGCTCTATTAGATTGTGGAA
Organism: Candidatus Woesearchaeota archaeon; assembly: GCA_047602745.1. GTDB lineage: Archaea > Nanobdellota > Nanobdellia > Woesearchaeales > UBA583 > UBA583. The sequence goes on from JBLKOJ010000006.1 coordinate 211, forward strand.
TTATAAAAGACCCTCTAAGAAGTAGAAGTTTAAGAATTATTGAAAAAGTTAATCAACTGGGGTATGATATTTTAAGAGTTGAAGTTCTTGAAAATCAAAAAATCGAAGAGGGATTAGAAAATTTCACACATATTATTATTTCAGGTTCGGGTCTCGACTTTGATTCTCATCAAATTAATATTGAGTACACTCGTGAAATTATAGCTAGGTGTAAAATATTAAATATTAATGTTTTAGGAATTTGCTTTGGTGCTCAATTAGTTGCTCATGTGTTGGGGGGAGAAGTTGAAAAACAAAAACAGCAAGAGTTTGGATTTGTTGAATTAGAAATATTAGAAGATGATGAATTAATTAAAGGTTTGCCAGAAAAATTTCATGTGTTTGAGTATCACTTTGATTATATTAAATCTCTTCCTCCACATTCAAAATTAATTGGTAAAAGTAATAAATGTATTCAAATATTCAAATATAATAATTTTTATGGAGTTCAGTTCCATCCCGAAATAGATTCGATGTTTGCTCATAAAGAAATTGAATTAATTGAGAAAAATCAATTACAAGAAAAAGTAATTTTAAAAGATTTGAACTATATACTACCTTCTAAAATATTTGAGAATTTTTTAAACATTAAATAAAGTTGAATTAAAATTAAAATAAAATGAAATTGATAAGAAAATTAGAACAAAAAACTTTATCACATTCGTTTAATAAACGGGTGTATGAAATAGTATCTCAAATTCCAAAAGGTAAAGTTATGACATATAAGCAAATTGCAAATTTACTAGGATGTAGTGCATATAGGACTGTAGGAAATGCACTTAATAAAAATCCCTATAATGTCTCAAAAGTACCCTGTCATCGAGTTATAAAAAATAATAGTGAACTTGGAAAGTATGCTTGGGATAATAAAATAAAATATGAGTTATTAATAAGTGAGGGTATTGAATTTGAGATTAAGAAGATCAATTTAACTAAATTAGATTTTCAAAAATTAAAAATTAAACCTCAATTTTTATATGAAATAAATTCTATTTGATAAATTTTATATCTATCTTCTATAGTAAAAACTTAATTCAAACTCAAATCTTCCTTGATTAGTTGGAATATTTTGAAACTCATTTGAAACTCTTGAGTACCCTTTTCTTAAATAGTAATTTTCATCACTAGGGTTAAGAGATAATTCAAATTCTTGTAAATTATCCATCGTTACATTTAAATGTGAATACCTAATATCGTTACTAGGAATTACTCTTAGGGCGAATGCTTTTGGACTATGAAGAGGATTTTGTTCACTTGTACCATTAAATAGTGAATGTAGACTTGTATTTATTAAATTTAAAAATGTTGAGCAAACTTTTAATTCAAGGGGAGGATTTCCTTTTTCACAAGTGATTGAAATTTCTTTTTGAATTAAATCAGTATTATCAACACATAAATTAAGAAGTCCTGTTCCGTCCATTATTCTTGAATTATAACACTCAATTCTGAGTGTTTTTAAGTGTTCAATCATACTTTGAGCTATAATTTCATTTTCACTAATTAAAATTGCATCTTGTTGTTGAACTGTAAATACGTTCCTAAATTCAGAATATAATAAAAATCCTAGTATTAGAATTACAAAAAATAACATAATTCCAAATATTTCACCTTGAGATTTTGTAGGGATAATTTTTTTAATTATATGAAATTTGAAATTTATTTTTTGAAATGCCATAATATATTACTCAGTAATAATAAAATTTTATAAATCTATGTTGTTAAAATTACGTAGTATGATTATTTTAAATAAATTATTTTTAAAGTTATTCAATTTTTGTTTGATATTTACATTTTTATTATTTCCAAATATATTTTCAATAGATTCAATATTTTCAGATTCCCTTACTCTTGAAATTGAACATTCTTTAGGTATTGATATTGAAAAAAATTATGATAAAGGCGTTATTGAAAGTTTAGATTTAATTTCATATTATACTATTTTAAATAATCCTCCTTATCAAAAAATTAATAATTTTCAAATTTTTCCTAGTTTTGTAAATTATGAAATTTCTAAAGATTCCCATTCAGAAAAAATAAGATATAAATTTACAAATAAGGATCTCAAGAGCTTTCAAACTCAATTAAATACCTTTGAAGTTGAAGTTTTAAAAAGGTATGAAATTGAATCTATGGCTACTTTTCCAAAAATTAACTCATACAATTTTTATCCTCTTGAAAGTGAATTATTAGAAGAAAATTCAAAGTATCTACAGTTTACTGAAATGATAAATACTAATCAAGAATTACAACAAAAAGCTTTTGAATTGGCTTATGGTGAAGATGATGTTTTTGTTATTGCAACTAAAATTGCAAATTGGTTAGAGCAAGAAATAGAATATGATTTATCAACAATTTTTGAAAATCCTAATCAAAATGCAATTGAGATTTTTAATTCTAAAAGAGGAGTTTGTAAAGAGCTCTCAATTATTTATATCTCAATGTTGCGTTCATTACAAATTCCTTCAAGAGTAGTTTTAGGGTATGCTTATACAAACTCTCAAGAGATAATCGATTTTGTAGGAAGTAATTGGGGGGGACATGCATGGGTTGAAGTATTAATAGGAGATAAATGGGTTCCATTTGATTTAGCATATAGACAATATGGGTTTGTAGGTTCAACTCATATAGCATTTCAAAAAAATTATGATATTAATGACTTAGGAATCTTAGTTGAAATGAGTTCAAGAGGATTTGACTTTAACCCTAATTCGTTATTTTCAAATGTTGAAATTGAAATTATAGATTCTAAATATTCTAATTTAAATGAATCAACTCAGATTAATGCAAAAATTAATTTAGAATTTGAAGAATTTCAGAGTTCTTCATATATATTTTTAGAGGTGGAATTAGAAAATCCACACTCACATTATTTGGCTCAAGAGATTCAATTAATATTTCCTAATGAATTAGAAAGTATAACTAATTCTCAAAAATTATTGACTATAAAGCCTAAGAGTTTAAAAAAAATAGGATTTATTTTAAAAGTTCCAGATAATTTTGATAATTTCATACTTCCAATTTCCCTTTACTCAACATCAAATTTAGAGTTGAGGGAATTAGATCAAGTTAAAATTATTACAAGACAACAAGGAGCATTACTCACCAGAGATTATGTTGAGCTTAAACAAAAAGAACTTGGTGAATTTAATCAAATGAAAAATAAAGAACAGACTGACAATCTTTTAGAAGGTATATTAAAGAATAATGAAGATTTAGAAAATACTAAAAGTGTTGGAAAAAATAACACTACACAAAATTTTAGTTTAAATGAGACTATTTATGATATTATCTCTAAAACTATTTCAAATTCTCCAGATATTATAAATTTGAATTGTAATATTATATTTGAGTTTGATAGTAGTGAGACTTTTTTTAGAAATTTATCCCGTCAAGAGTTTGAAAATATTCCTTTGCTATTAGAATGTGATTTACAAATGCTTTTAGAAGAAGTGAAGCACGAGTTTGAAAGAAATAATTTTGAAATTGATAATAATTCGTTATTTACTATTAACTTATGTTCAAAGAATTGTACTTCAAAATCTGTAAGTTTGTATGGTTTGTTTAATAACTCTCTTAATTTGAAAATACGGGTTCTCTGGGCAATTCAAATGAGTTCGATAATGAGATTTGGTCCAGTATCAATACCGATTAAAACAAATTTTACAGAGATAAATTTTGAATCTCTAAATCAAGTTTATGACATTGACATGAATGATAATAAAATTCAATTTCAAAAATTAATTGATGAAGATGTTGAAAATATATACTTACATTTAGAAGTTATAGATGTGTCAGATTCTCAATTAGTTGCATATAATAAAGTATTAAGTTTGAAAAATGGTTCTGTTGAATTAGATCTCGACATTGGAGAATATGATTTTCATATTACTTTATTTCATTATAATAAACCTATAGAAGAGAATATTAGAACTATTAGAATTACTCAAAAAAAATCAGATAATCAGATATTGAGTTTTTTAAATTTAATAATTAATTCAATTTCAAATTTTTTCATATCTTTATTCTAAAAATTATTTTAAAATTAAATTAATTCAATGTATAGTGAATACATATTTTTAAATTTGATTGATTTATAATTTCAGTATTATGGTTGTTTGCGAATTTTCTGGGGAAGAGTGTGATAAGATTATTAAAGTTGAAATAGCGGGTGCTATTATGAATGTAAGTTCTAAATATGCTCATTTAGGAAAAATAATTGAGGCTACTCCTGCAAGTAATTCTTCATTAAATAATAAGACTAAAAGCATAATTCTTTCTCAGTTAGAACATCCTCATTTAAAAAAATCATTTAAGTCAAGTTCAAACTTTGTGAAAACTCAATTAAGAGTTGTCGATAATGCTGTATCATTAATTCAATCTCATATGTCAAAAAATAATTTAACTATTAAACATATCTCTCATAATGCAAATGTGAAAGAAGGAACTCTTCAAAAAATGCTTTCAAATAAAATTCAGTTTGACATTAAAGTAGCTCAGCAAATTCAAAAAACTTTCAAAATATCTTTAGTTGAAGAAGTTGAAATTAATGAAGAGCAAAATACAAGTCCTCAGGATTATATTATTGATGATTCACCTACTAATTCTTCAGGCACATCAATGGAGGATTTGTTAAAAGGAGTTTTAAAAAATATGAAATAATTATAATATTTATTTTATTTATAATAAATGTTTTTTAAATGAAATTTCTATATATCTAATATTCTACATTTGGGAATATAAATATTAGAAATTGATAAATGAGTAATATTTAAAGATATTTGATTTATATTTACATTTAAATGAATTAAAATAATTTTTAACAAATAAATAATAGTAATCTTAATCTTAGTATTGTTCTAAAATTTCAGCAGTAATTGCTGCTTTACCTCCTCTTGGAACTGCTAATACTGCACCACATTTAGTACATTTAATTTCACTAGCTGCTCTTCCAAAGATTACTTGTTCGTGCCCACATTCATGACATTTAACTTTAATAAATCCTGATTTTTTTTCTTCCATTTTTAATAATATAATTTAATATTTAACGATATGATTTTTGTCTCTTAGCTCTTGCATGTGAATTATTAGGTTTTTTAGTTTCTTTGAATCTAGTATCAGCTACAACCAATGTTCTATCATAATTAGTGAACATTTTTTTAGTGTCTTCTCCTAACATTTCAATAAGACCTCTTGCAATAGCCTGTCTTAGAGCATCAACTTGTGAGTTAAAGCCACCTCCTTGCAATTTAATTGAAATATTTATTTTTGATTGCATATCAGTTAAGATTAATGGTTCGATAACTCGTAATTGTAAAATTGGATTCTTAACAACTTCTTCTAAATCTTGACCATTAATTCTCATAACTCCTTTTCCAGTTTGCATACTGCTTCTAGCAACACTTGTCTTTCTTCTTCCAACTGTGTGGATTATTTCTTTTGATGTTTTTTTAGCTGGCATTTTAGTTCACCTTTGTATATCCAAGTACTTTACAAATATCACCCATATATGAATAGTAAAATACACTTTTTTCATCCATTTTAGCACTATCAATAATCTCTTTTTGTGAATTTAGTAAAATTGAAGGAGTACTATTATAACATTTTAACCTTTTGTACGCTTCTATTCCTCTTTGATTTTTATATGGAAGCATATTTCTAAATGATCTTCTTACCATGTCAGCGGGACTTCTTGAGTAATATGGACCTTGTTTAACTACTTTATTACTTAACTTAGATTTATATCTATCAACTAGATATTTTTTATTTCCAAGTACGACTATATCTTTACAGTTAACGATTTTAATTTCTTCGCCCATTAATAATCGTTTAGCAACAATACTGCCTAATCTACCTAGAATCAAATCTTTAGCATCAATGATAGTTGCTTTTTGTGTTTTATTTTCTTGTGTCATTTTACAACTGTTTTTCAACCTCTTCAACTTTTGAAATTAAAATTTCTAGAGCTGAATTAAATGTTTCTTCAGCACTTAATTGTCCATGTAATTCTAATACCAGATTTATTGAATCTGAGTCCCCTTCTTTTAAATAAGCATGTGCAGGACTCCATTTAGCATGTTCTCTTCCTTCTCCTAAAATTGCTTTAGCTTTTATGTGAACTCCTTTATTACCAAAGATTTTAGTAATTGGAATTTCACCCCCAACGGGATAAATTTGAGGATCATCTGACTTTAACTCTTTTGAATACACATAACCATTATCTTGAGTTTGAAGAGTAAATGTAACTTCACACAATGCACACCCAACACCCTTACAACTACATTTGCTTTTCACATTATAATCTTTTAAATTTGTTTTTAAAGGAATTAAACCAAGTCTATGAGCAAGAGTTTCATCATATAGAGGAGTTTCATTTTTAATAATTTCAACATCTTCTATTGCAAATGTTAATACATTATCAATAATAGTTCTTCTAATTGAATTCACAATTTCATTTTTTGTTTTATTAAATGAAAATATTGCTTCATTGTCTTGTTTTTGAAGAGAAACTGACATTTTTCTATACCCTCCTACCTCTTCTTCCGCCTTTAGGTCTACACTTATCGTGCGGAACGGGTGTTACATCTTCAATTCTTCCTAGTTTCATTCCATATCTAGTTAAGATTCTAATTGCAGCTTGAGCACCAGGTCCAGATGTCATAGGTCCATTATGACCTCCAACTGCTCTGAGTTTAACATACAGTGATGTAACTCCTTTAGTTCGACATTGTTCAGCCACCATTTTAGCAGCAGCCATTGCAACATTTGGAGTAGCTTTTAATCTATCTGATTTAGTAACCATTCCTCCAGTTACTTTACAAATAGTCTCAGTTCCAGTAATATCAGTTACGTGAAGATGAGTATTATTATACGATGAATAAATATACAAAATTCCCCAAATTTCTTGTGGTTTTTGTTCTTTTTTAACAGACTTTATTGGAGCTTGAGTTTCTTGAACTTGCTCTTCTTGAATTGAAGTTGTAACTTCTTCTTTTTGAATTGTCTCAGTTGCCATTTTTATTGTTTAACCTCCTCTTCTTTTTCAGCTGTAGTTGCAACTTGCTCTTGCTCATCATCCATTTCTTCTTCTCCTTTTTTAAGAGAAGCTTCGACATTTTCCATTGTTTTTTCTTCAACATCAACTACCTCTTCAACAACTTCTTTTGTTGATTCAAGTTTTCTCTCAGGATGTTCTTCATCAAATAGTGCAGATGTATCTCTAAAAGAAATAGTTTCTACTTCACTAAGTCCTACTAAATAACTCGGAGAGTTAATTACTTTGTTTCCAACTTTAATATGTTTGTGAACTACAAATTGTCTAGCTTGTTCAGGAGTTTTAGCAAGTTTAAGTTTATACACAACATTGCTTAATCTTCTTTCTAAAAAGTCAACAACAGTAATGTCTAATACATCATCTAGTGAAGTTGTATTTACATCAATAATTCCCATCTCTTTTAATCTATTTAAATAAGCAACTCCTTGTTCACTTTCATTAGGGTTATCAAGTCTGTTTAATTGCTTAGCAAGAGTTTTATATTTCTTAACTAATAGCTCAAGTTTTCTAATTTCTTTTTTGTTTTTAAGAGCATAATTTTTAACTAATTCTTTTTCATCAAGAATAGTTTTTTTATCCCATCTTTTTTTGTGAGAGATATATTGTTTTCTTCTTTTAGCAGGTAGTCCCATTTTTTAATTTATTTTTTACCCCCCACTTTTGATTTTTTAGACGCAAGCATTCTGTTTCTCCTAAAGTTAGAAGCAGTTCTCTGCCCTCTCACTGTAAGTCTTAACTTAGAACGTAATACTCTGTAGGACTTGATTTTTGACATTCTTCTTTGTAATTGTAGAGCTTGAAAATCCAAATCTTTACTTACAAAGTGTTTATCTTGTCCTGTTAAAACATCTTTTTGTTGATTTAACATCCAAGTTGGAATTTTTGAAAAATCTCCCTTTGAAAGATAATTCTCAATTATTTCAATTTCTTCTTCTCTTAAACTTCCAATTTTTTTATTTTTATCCATATCAAGAGCAATACATACAGCATTTGAAAACATTACTCCAACTCCTTTGATTTTTGAAAGTCCAAAGAGTAATGAATGATTTGCTGGAATATCAGTTGCCATGATACGAATTAACTCAGCAGATTTATTATCTTTTTTTGCCATTGTTATAGTCTAAACAAATAGAATTTGCTTTATAAAGGTTTGCTAGTCAAATAGTTTATATATCTCGTGTTGTATTTTTGCATGACACAAGTCATTTATTTAACTATGTCTTTATTGAAAACATTAATTTATTATTAAAATGTAAAAAATATTATATAATATTAGAAGCAGTATTTAAAAGTTTATTCTTCATCAAAATCATCATCTGATGAAACAAGACCTTCTACTCTTCCTCCTGCTTCTTCAATTGATTCTTTAGCACCTTGTGAAATTTCATCTACAATTACTACTAATTTTCTTGATAATTTTGCTCTTCCTAATAATTTTTTAACCTTTAGTGCTTTTAAATTTACAATAAATGAATCTTTATCTTTTGAAACAATTCCTTGTTCTTCAAGAGAGTTAAATTGTGTTTCAATGTAACTTAAGGATATAGTTTTAATTGATTTTTTATAAATTGATGTAAATCCTTTTTTACCAAAATAATCATTACCTAGTTTAATTTTTGAAATTTTAATTCCTCTTTGAGCACCAATTAATATTTTTAATTTTTTAGATTCTGTTAAAATTGATGTTTTTTTAACATCTCCTCTAGCTCCAGTTCCTGCAAGACCAAATCCTCCCCTACTTCCTGAACCTCTGTGTTTTTTTTTATGACCCCATCCATGGGAGTTTGTTCCCCTTAGTGATTGGGACTTTTTTCTTTTTTGTTTGAGCATATTCTAAAATAACTAAGTATTATTTATAAATATTTAGTAATTATTGACTATTATGGTTATAAAAACTCAAGCAAAACTTATTGATAAACAACAATTATCTCAAGATGTGTTTTCATTTACATTTGAAGCTCAAGATAATTTTATCTTTAAATCGGGTCATTTTTTAAACTTTATACTTCCTCTTAAAGATCAACAAAGGCCTTTGAGAAGAGCATATTCAATTGCAAGTAGGCCTTATAGTAAGTTAAAGGATGAACAAGGTTATAAAAAAATTTTTGAGTTATGTGTAAAAATAGACCTAAAAGGACAATTTACTCCTATTTTACAAAATTCAGAATTGAAGTCAAAGTTTGAAATTATGGGTCCTTTAGGTTTATTTACATTAAAAGATATAGAAAATACATCAATTTCTCAAGTCTTTATTGCAGCAGGAACAGGAATTGCACCAATGAGATCATTTATTTTAGATTTGTTAGTTAATAAAAACTTTAAGGGGAAAGTTATTTTATTATTCGGAGTTAGAACTCATGAAGATGTTTTATTTCAAGATGAATTTACTCAGTTAGCTAAAAAATATTCAAACTTTAGCTTTTATTATACGCTCTCAAGACCCGATGAATCTTATCAAGGTTTGCAAGGATACGTACAAGACAATTTACATATTTTAAAAGGAGAAGATATAGATATTCAAAATTGTAGATTTTATATTTGCGGAAGAACAAAAATGGTGGATAGTGTTCATGAAAAATTAGATGAATTGGAAGTTTCAAAAGAATTAAGAAGTCACGAAAAATTTGGCTAGTTAACAAGTAAATGCCTTCTAATACTTTTTTAATTTATTAAAATTAAGTACGTTGAAAAAAATATAAAAATAATTTTTTTGATTTTATTCTTGAATAATTTCAAGAACTGCGGTTGTTAACTTATGGTCTAGCGATTTTTCATTTAGTTTTGAAATAAAATATAATGAAACGATGTGGTCTCTAACATTGGTTTTAACTCTTGCTGAATTTTTAATATCACTCATACCTCTTAGGTATTTGTCTAATTCAAAAAACACTTCTGGAGTCATCCATCTTAGTGTTTCAGTATAGTATCTTAATGTGTTTCTTGTTTCTTCTATTCCAACTTTTTTAATTAAGTATTCCATCCAGCTTAAAATAATGACTAATGCGTTAGTATTATTTTTGATTTGTGTTAGTGGAACTGCATCTGCTGCTGCTGCTTCTATGTTTAATGTATCTAATTCTAATAAACTTTGTGATATTTTTGAAACGTGCTTTATTTCACTAGGAGTAGCCGTATTATGTTCATTAATTTTATTGGATTCTAATTTTATTTCATTAGAGGTAGTCGTATTTTGTTCATCAATCTTATTGACTTCTAGTTTAGGCCCCAGGAGCATATTTTCTATACTGATTTCTTTTTCAAAAGGTAATTCTTTTTTGTCATCTTCAAATTTAAACTCTTCATTATCATGAATCATTTCAAAGTAAGTTCCATCTCCATTCTCATTTAAATTAGAAATTTCAACGGGTTCATTTGCCACTTTTTCTTGTTCTTGAGGTTCTGTTTTATTAGTCTCTAATTGAGTTTGATTTATCTGAGCTACAGGAGTATTCTCTTTAGATACAAAAGGGTTGTATTGATTATTAATTAGTTCATAAAGCGATAAAAATTGAGTTAGATTCGAGTCGATTTCCTTAAATTTGGAGTCAGTATCTTTTGATTTTTTATCAAGTGAGTCAACCCTATCATTTAATGTACTTACAGAATTTTCAAGCTTTTTTATGTCAGTAACTAACTTCGTTAGACGTTCGTTAGTTTCTTTCATTTCTTTGTGTACTTTCATCAATACTTCTGAAACTGATTTTTTATTAGATGAATTATTTGAAGTTGTAGTAGGCAGAGGTTTATCTTGATTTGTAAGTGGGACGTTTACCTTAGATGAACTTTCCTGTGTTGTGAGTGCCTCTTGGGGGTTTGATTCATTTTTGTTTACTGTTTGATTCTGCACATTTACCTGTTTATTTTGAGAATTATTAGCGGGTACAGCACTTGTTGCTTTTGTCTCTTTTTTTTTACTTTTTCCTCCTAATAAAAATTGAATTAGTCCTAATGCCATTGTTAATTTTCCAAAGTATTGAAATATTATATAAGTATGTTACCACTTAAAAATATCTAATTATTTTGTTCAAATTTTCTTAGAGCTGTGTCGATTTTGGAGATTCTACTTTCAACATTTGATTGTATTCTACTCGTGTTTGTATCCATTTGATTTTGAACTGGAAAGCTCTGGGTGTTTATACTAGTTTGATTAAACTGAATTCCTTCTTGTATCTTAGTCATTATTTGGTTTTGAGTTTTTATGTCTCCAATTTCTTTTTCCAAATAATTTATTTTTTCATGAAATTGAGAAAATTCATTTTTAATTTCTTTAACGTGTTGAGTTCTTGAAATCATTGATTCTTTTAAAATTTTAGAGAAAGAAGATTCAATTTTTTCAAAAAATTTTTCTTGTTGGGAATTAATTTTCTTGTGTGTATATGATTCTATGTCACTAAATAAATTTCTTCTCAATATAGAAATTTCATCTCTAACATCTTGAATGAGAGTTAATAATTCTAGTTCATTAAAAGTCAATCTGTCAGAATCAAATTCTTGATTGTATAAAATTTTTTCAGGTATGTTTAGATTTTCATTATATATTATTTCAGATAACTCCTTGTTGAGTTTTTTTAATTCATTTTTAATTTCTTTTTTTTCAACCATTTTGCTTTAGATTTATGATAACATTTAGAATTTGGGAAGTGGTGGAGAATTTTGTTCTTCTGACTCTTTTTCTTCTTTATCTTTGTTAGTAGTATCTTCTGTATCTGTTTTTTTTTCTAATAATTCTAGTATTTTTTCAATATTTTTTTCTAGTGTTTCAATTCTATTGTAGATATTTAATTGTTCTAACTCTTCATAATTTTTACTTTGTCTATTAAATACTATTTGAAATGAATCATAAAGGGATTGTATTAATTCATCTTTGTTATTATTATTCTTATTGTTTTTTAAAGACTCGATTAATATCATCTGCTTGAGTTTTAAAGATTCTAAATCTTTCATCAAATCAATGTCATCTTTAAGAGAATTTTTTACTGCCATGAAAATTTGTTGGTGTATAAAATTAATAAACTTTAGTAACTCCTATTCAATTTAGAAAAGTAATGCATTGGCTTTGAGTTGAATTTACAATTTCAAATACGATTTTATTATTACTTATTATTTTAAATTGGAGGACTTGTTTCGCATTTGATTGATTTAATTCTAAAATTTCATTTATAATTGAATTTTTTTCAATTTGATTGTTAAATATTGTTGAAAGTTGAATTGAAATCACTTCTGAGGATTTTATTGAGCTACAGGGAACACATATATTTGGATTTTCTTCAATAAAGTTTCTCTGCTGTATTATGTTCTGAGCTCTTGAGTTACATATTTTAATCTCCTCTACAAATTGCTGCTGATTATTAATTTTAACTTCTCGTAATTTACAATATTGATTAAATCTTGCTCTAAGCAATTCTAAGTTTCCATTTTTGATTATTGAATCAATATTGTTGATTAAAGTTAAACATTGACGTTCATCTGAGGCTGATGTAAATGAATCAAACACACCTCTTTGTGTAAATGAAACAAGAATAAATATGACAATTATGATTATAAAAACAACAATCCAATAAATTTCCCCCTTCTTGCTAAAATTAATTATTTTTGGGTTCACAATAAGAATTAAATTTGCTAAGTTTATAAATATATTTAAAAATTTAATTTATTTTTTTTTCATTTCTCTCCATGCAACTTCAAATAATTGTTGAAGTGCTTGAGCAAAGAATGGCGTATTTACCCAAACTCCTATATCATAAGCAGGATAAATATCCTTGTCATGTAAAGTCATAAACAGTACTTCTTCTCCATCAATTACACAAAATCTTGCTTCAATTTCATCTGTGAATCTTACTTCTGCCACATCTTTTAATTCTTCTTTTAATTTTTCAGCTTTTTCAGTATGTGCTGTAGCAATCTTAATGCTTACTCCTCTTTCAACTAATGTTTCAAAAATTCCTCTTAAAGCTTCCATTTTTCTTAAAAACCCTGTCGAAGTTGTCATTAAAATTACTTCAGTCTCAGCATTTTTAACCATGGCCTCTAAATGATTATATAGATTATATCTTCCTTTGAGTGCTCCTGATAAATCGCTGGGTTCAACTAATTGAATTCCTTGCTCATGGAGTTGTTCAAGATCTTGCAATACGTCACTATCTCTTAAAGACTCAAGTTTTCCAATTTTCTCTTCTGATTTTTCAGCAACTCTTTTTTTAACTCTATCAATTACATCCTTTGGAGAAATGGCAATGTATTTGATAGGTTTTCCCAGTTTTACCATCACAAATCCTTTTTTTTCCAATGATTCTAAAACATCATAAGTTCTTGACCTAGGTACGATTGCTAAATCACTTAATTCTCCAGCAGTTGCAACTTTTCTTGACAAAAGAGCAGTCCAAATTTTAACCTCATATAAATTTAAACTGAAGTACTGTCTTAACATGTTTAAAAACTCTTCTTTGACAATCATTTTTATTATATTTTTAATCGCACAGTATTTATAAAGTTTCTTTTTTCTCTAAATAGAGACACATAGTTTTTTGAACTATTTAACAAGAACTTTATGTAACTGGTTTTTGATAGTTATATTATTAATTTTTTATTTTATAAACTTTTGTATCTCAAAAGAGTAGTACTACAAGGTATCAGGAGTAAAAAGAAATGTTAGTTTTTTTAATGGTTATTTTATGATATGTGGTGTTTAACTGCTCTTGCATTGCTGGAACAATTAGTAGTAAGATAGAAAATAAAAAAAATAAATAATAAAACTCGGTATAATATCCAAAAATTCCTAGACTTCCAATAAAAATAGATCCAAACCAGATAATTGGTTTAGTGCTCGTAATATGGGAAAAACTTAATGTGAATTCGTATAAATATTTTAAAATTAATATGTATAATACAATAAATATTGTAATTTGAATAAATTCAAAAATTATTGAGTTACTCAATACTCTTAGATATGTACTGATAAAAAACCAAACTAAAGGTAAAATAAATAATAGCATTGCTCCTCTGATAGAACTAGGTGCATCAGAGTCTAAATTTTCTAAATCTTTATTTACTGAATAAATCCATGTTAAAACATAGAGTCCAAGAGATATAATAATTAGTCCTAATATATATGCTGAATTTTTTTCTTGATAATTTTTGAAATAGGCATTTAAATCTCTTGAATTAAATTTGGGATTCATATACTAGAAAGATAAAAATTTAAATTTATTAAGTTATGCTACTACTACAAAGATTTATTAAAAAAACTCTGTATAAGAACATTTTCCACAATGATATCTGTTAGGGTTTGTATATTTTCCAAGATAAACTCCTTTTCCACAATTCGGACAGATTTTTCTTCCTTCTTTTATCATTTCCCATTTTTGAGATGGTTTTGATGATTTTGCTTTTTCTTTAGATTTTCCCATTTTTATTCAATATCCTCACTTAATTCATTCACATATTTTCCAGCTTTAATGTCGGCTATAAATTGTCTGGGTTTTTTACCATCAACAGTAACTCCCAGTGAATAACATGTTCCCGCTATTTCTCTGACTGCTGCTGATTGCGTGTTTGCAAGTAGGGAGTCCATCTTCATTCTTGCAATTTTTTTAATTTGCTCAATGCTTAAATCTCCTACGTATGAAATGTTTGGTGTTCCAGAACCTTTTGTGAGTTTAAGTTCTGATTTAATTAATTGCGAAGCAGGAGGAGTTCCAATTTTAATTATATATTCTTTAGTTTCAGTATCAACAGTTACTTTTACAGGAACTTTCATTCCTTTAAAATCTTGAGTCTTTGCATTAATATCTGCGACAACTTGTCCAATATTTACTTTTAAAGGACCTAGTGCAGGCCCAAGAGGCGGTGCAGCAGTTGCTTTTCCTCCTTCAATTAAAACATCAATAGTTTCTTTTCCCATTTTTCTTAAATAATTTAAGCCACCTTTCAAAAATATCTTTTGATTAAAAGGTTAAATAGGCACTAATTTAATAATACCTATGTAAGTTAATAACATGTACTTTATAAATTAATTGATTTAATTTAAAATGCTAGAAGAGTGATTATAATTTATTTGGTGATTTGATCTTTAATTATCTACATTAAAAGAGTTAGGTTCAATTTTTTTAGCAGCAATAATATCATCTATTCTTAGGATTAATGAAACTGCTTCTTTAGAACTCATAAGAATTTGTTTTGTAATTCCAATTGGCTCTACTATATTGTGTTCTAGTACGTTGCTTACAATTCCTCTTGTAGCATCAATTCCAGATAAACAATTGCTAGTATTCAAATGCGAATATTTCAAATCTGAAATTATCTCCAGTTCATCGAGTCCGCTATTTTGAGCTAAAATTTTGGGAATTGATAAGTAACTATTTGCAAAATCTTCAATAATTAATTTTTCTTTGCCATGCTTATTTTTTGAATATTCGATAAGTCTAGTATGTAAAGCCATAAAATTACATCCTCCTCCTCCTACTATTTTCATTTCATTTAATGTATTTGAGATATCTCCTACACTATCTTCAACTGCTCTTTCTATTTCATCTAAAACATGTTTTGTTGAACCACATATGATTAAACTTAAAAAATTTGAATTTTCAATTTCAAAACTAATGACCTCTTCTTTTTCAAATTCAATAATTTGTGTTTTTAATATCTTATTTACATAATTTTTATTTAGATGTGATAAATCACTTAGTATTTTTGTATTTGAATGAGTACTCAAATTATCAATATCACTTTTTTTACACCTTCTTAATACTAAAATATTGTGTTGTGAGAGTTTTGATACTACTGTATCATCAACTCCTTTTTGACATATAACGATATTTATGCCCAGTTCAATTATTTTTTGAGAGATTAAACTTAGATAATTTTTTTCTTGACTTATAAATTCTTCATATTGTTCATAATTTGAAATTTGAATTTGGTGAGAGTTTTCAATTTCAGGAATTTCAATTGGGCAAGAGCAAATTAAAATGTTAGGATATCTATAATTCAAATCAATATTTTTATTAAGTCTTCTTTTATCAAAAACAACTCCTCTGATAATTTTTGAACTTTGAATATCAGGACCCACAATTTTAATATTTTTAAATGATTTTTTAGAAAATCTATTTTTTAGCGATTTACTATGATTATTGATAATATTTTTAACTAATAATTGGGCAAGAAATGGACTAAACTGTTCACTTGATTTTCCTCTCATTGCAGTTAAAATAATTTTAGTAAGGTAGTTTTCCAAATCTTTTGAGATATCAATACTTAAATTTTCAAGTTCTAAGAGTGAATAATTAATTGCTTCTATAAAATATTTTGAAATTAAATTGGGGTGAATTCCTCTGAGATATAATTTTTTAGCTTCTTCAAGCATTTGTGCAATTAAAATTACACAGCTAGTAGTGCCATCTCCTATATTTAGATCCTGAGCTTTTGCAACATCAATGATTATTTGTGCTACAGGATGGTCTATATCAATTGATTTTAAGATTTCAACTCCATCATTTGTGACAATAGTGTTTCCAACTGAGTCTATTAGCATTTTATCCATTCCCTGTGGACCTAAAGTTGATTTTATAATTTCACTCAACGCAAGTACAGCATTAATATTATTTATTATCGCATCTGAGCCTTTAGTTCGAGTTGTTTCATTTTTAAGAATTGAAGTATTTGCTGACATTTTTATTTCTAGTTGTATCTCTTAAGATCAGTTTTTAATATTTAACTTTTGTTCCAATTCTTTAATTTGTTTTTGTAATATGTGATTATGTGCCTTAAGTTTGTGATTTTCATTTAAGTTTTTTATTTGAAAATGAGCCATATCATTGAGAACCTCTGTGAGTTGTTCATTACTTACTTTTACTGAGTTAGGTTCTATAATTTCAACTGATGTGGGTAGGTATTCTATAATAAAGTTCATTGCATATCGAATATTTAAAAATTCTAGTTCGACTTCTAAAAACGCAGTGTACATTCCTGACTTCTCGTCTTGTAAATCAGGTTCTGCTTTTATCACATCAATCACTGTGGCGTTTTCTTCCTTTTCTAATTTATTAAGGACTTGGTCTAGTGTTTTTGAAACAACCTCACTTGGTTTACCAGCAATATCAATTATAGCCTTGAGAATTACTTTGTTATTCATATAGTATTTAAATAAATTTCAAAGTTTATAAATTTTTGTTAATAAAAATACATATTTTTACCAATATTTATTAATTAAATTTTTTGCTTGTTCATCAGTTACTCCAATTTGAATTAGTCCTTGTTGGATACTTTCTTTTGGGTATTGATTTTTATATGATTGGATGTAATTTTTGGACATTTCAAGAATTTGAATTGGTATTTCACTCTCATCAAATGAGGTTACTTCTGAACTTTTGATGGGATTTAATTCTCCATACAATTCTTCTTCGAGTTTTTTATTTTTAATCCTTTTTTGATTCCAAATTCCTCCTACACTTACAATTATTAATGCTATAATTAAATATGGTCTTAATACTACTAAATCTATCATTTTAATTTCAAAATATTTTTTAATAATTTTATTTACTTGGAAATATTAATAACCTCCTATTTCAATAATTAGTCCATCTCTAGGTTCAACTCTAAATGCGATTCTATCTATGTAAATTCCCTTTGGTCTCTTAAACCTTTTAATATTCAATATTCTTGTAGTCTCACCTGCAAAGTTTCCTAAAGTTATTTGGATGAACATATCGGCCATATTTCTTAGAAGCATTAAAAATCTTTCATCAATTTGCGAGGGGTCTACAGTAAATATTACTGTTTTATTTAAATTATTGAGTTTTCTAAAAAAATTCATTATTGTGTAGTACGCTTCTTCTCCTGCATTTTTTTTAACTAATAAAAAAGATAAAGTATCAAAGATAATCACTTCTTTTTCAAATAACTTGGGAGTTTTTATTATTTTATCAATAAAGTCCTCTTCAAATTTTACTGTTCCAAGAAATGGAACCATAGTAATAAATAATAATTTTTGGTAAAGTAAATCGTTTTTAATTGAATAGTTTAAAGAGTTCATTTGCTTGATAAAATCTAGCGTATTAAGTTCAGTACTTATATATGTAACTTCAGTTTGGTTTCGAAGAAGTGAATAAATAAGTCTTTGGCATAATATGCTTTTTCCTGCCCCATCAACGCCTTCTAGTAATATCAAACTGTTTTTAGGTATTCCGCCTCCAAAATATCTATTAAGCTCGTCTCTTTCAAGATCTATTAAGAAATAATCTTCTAACATATATTCAAAATATAAAGAGTAGTTTTATAAATTTAGATGAGTATTCAAAAGTGATAATTCCCATCCCCGTACACATTTACTGATGTTCATTTATTAAATCTGTAATAATCTCTTAATAGTGATAGATTAATTTTATAAGCAATTTTTATCAAAAATAATTTATGCAAAAATTAGTAAGTATTTTCAAACATAAAATTAATCTTAATACTGCATACTTGTTTGTTATTTGCGTAATTTTATTAAATTTATTTTTACATAATACTTATTCTTCTGTTGTTTGTGAAATTGATTTTGCTCAAGTTGAATATACTGTCGTTTCTGGAGATTATATTTATGTTCTAGAGGAGACAGGTCAACGAGTAATTAAAAATAATCTCTCATCCCATCCTTTAAATATAATAATTTCTCAACCTACTAGCGAGTCTAATTGTCATACGCAAGAAGATATAGTACTAGTATCATCGGGGACAGTGTCATTTCCAAAAGATTTTTCTATCCAAACTGTTGATGAAGATAATTATTTGGCAAATTGGATATTTGAAATTCCTGAAGATGAAGTTTTTACAAGTGATATCTCATTTAAATTTAGTAGCTATGAAGAACGTCAGGAAAGTGATGTATTATCTCTAAGGGTGGACACTCAAAATCCTTCAATTAACTTTGAAAATGTTAAACGAAATAACGATTTGATAGACCTAGAAAATCCGGTTAGACAATCTCAATTAAAATCAGGCGATATAATCACAATTAAATTTAATATTTTAGATGATATCTCTGTAAATTCATTTCAAATTCGTTCTATACAAGGAGGGCAATTAGTATCAAATATATCCCAATATAACTCTATAGATAATATGGACTTATTTGTTGAAATGATTCTAGAAGATTCTCCTTTAAATTTTGAAGTTGTAGCATTTGATGAATTTGGTTCATTTGAAACTCAACAATTTTCAATTCATTTTGATTCATTTGACCCCGTGATTTCATCTCTTGATATTACTGCTTTAGAAGTAACTAATGATTTAAAACACATTATATCTGGTGAAATAACAATTCGAGATGATTTTGAAATTGTTAGTAATGCTGTGACTTTAGTTTCAAGACTTGAAGATTTAATTCTAAATTATGAAATTTACTCTTGTTCAACTCAGGATAGTGAAGATGTGTTAAAAACTACAACTTGCTTATTTAGGAGTCAACCAGTACATGTAGATTCTACATTTCAAACAAATTTTTCAGTGAGAGTTTTTGACATAGTTAGAAATGAAGTTGTTACAAATTTCACAAAGACTATTGAAATTGAGAACCAAGGTCCAGAAATTCATAATTTTGAACTATTAAATCCTATAAATAGGTCAAATATTTTATCTTCTTTTAACAATGAAAATTCAAAGATAATTTTGGAGTATTCAAATAATTTACCTTCTTTGTATATAGATTCAAATTCTAATAATCCTCAAAGAGTGAGAATTCAAACTAATTTTCAACCTTTTTCAAATATGCCTTCTCCTGATTGTGAACAAGTTGAGATTAGAACTAATAGGAAAAGGTGTGTTTGGGAAGTAGAACCTCAATATGTTGCGGGATTTCAAGAGTTCAATATCTCAGTTGTTCTTACTGATATAGCTGGGAATAGTAACACAGAAGAAATTTCAATAA
The DNA here is from genome assembly GCA_047602745.1 of Candidatus Woesearchaeota archaeon. GTDB lineage: Archaea > Nanobdellota > Nanobdellia > Woesearchaeales > UBA583 > UBA583. The sequence goes on from JBLKOJ010000006.1 coordinate 20,202, forward strand.
CTGTTAACAACAAAGTTCCTAAAATTACTAATTTAAGAATTGTTGAGAGGGGGAATGAAAGAAACTCGATTTTAGAATCTTATGAAAGAGTTAGAATTGAATTTTTTGTAAGGGAAGTTGGTTTAGAAGATGAATTTGAGGTTAAAATTGATGGGTCAAATATTATTTTTAGAGAGTCGCCAGAGGCTATAAATTTTGTTTGTCAATATGTACAACAAAGTGAGCTGGGAGAAGATGGTCAAATTTGTTTCTCTGATGAGTTTGAATTAAATAGAGGATTTGAAGGGGACAGAACTGAAGATTTAAGAATAATAGTAACCAATTATGCAGGAAATAGGGATGTAGCTACAAAAGAAGTAAAAATTTTTAAAATTCATGAGGGAGAAGCAATAGATTACTTTGATTTGGATTTTGTGGAGCTTTTAACACCTCTTAACAGAAGAGTGGTTCAGCAACAAGGAATGGATGTATATCATTTTTTCAGATTAAAACCCAAAAATAGTAATCAAGAGTTTAGAATTGTAAGTGTTCAATTAATGGGGATGGGCACTTCTTTAGAAGATAATAATGAAGATGTAAGATTAAGTTCTTTTGAACTTCAAAATGAAAATTCTCAAGGAATTGTGGCAGGAGATAATCGAGATTTTTTTTTAAAATCATTTATGCCTAGATTACTCTCAGCACATGAAATGCAAGGAAGAACACATTCGACAGTTGTTTTGTCAATCGTTAAAACTGATATTGATACTATATATAAAGACGAGAATGTCACAATTAGACTTCCAATTGAATTTTATGATCTGCCTAGAGATTTAAATTCAAATATTGCACTGGCTCAAAAAATTTTAGGAGATATTGAAGGAGTGAATGAAAATATAAGAAAGGGAAAAAGTCTTTATGATTATTATATGATGTATTATAATATTTGTAGTGTGTATAGTGGAATTTCAGGAGCGATACAATCACTCTCTCTTTCATGGAAAACTATTAGTTTAGCACTTAGTTCAATGGCACCAGGAATGTTTGCATCTACTGATAATGCAGTTGGAAATACTGGTAAAGTAAATTCTATGCTTAGAAATATAAATAATGTAATGGGTAAGATATGTATGCTTGCATCTTGTGACTTTTCTCAAAATTTAATGGGTAATGCTCTTAATTCAATTTCAGGAGATTTAAGAGTGGGTGATTATTTAACAGGACAACGTTCTTTTTTAGGAAATATGTTGTGTAGGCCTGAGTAAGTAAAGAGGAAAATATAAAAATGATATATAAAAATATAATAACTATGAGTATGAAATTTTTGAATTATTTTTTTATCTTGAGTTTGATTTTTTTGTCTTTTTCTTTTGTCTATGCAGATTTAGGTTCTCAGAATGTAGGTAATTCAATTACAGTCTCAGAATGTCAAGGATTGTTCGCAGCAGGATTTGACCCTCATGATAATTTAAAATCTTCAATTATGGGTCTTTGTTTATCGGGAATTATAGTTAACCTAAATAAATTAGAACAAAATCAATGTGAGAAAATAATTTGTGAGTATAATGCTGCAAGACAAGGACTCTCTCCTATTGCCTGTGCTAAACAAAGTGCTTTTAATACATGTATGATTAAAGGAGGGGGATTTGAAATCGTTGAGGGTATTTTAATTGGAGCTTTAAGACGTAATATCCGCCAAGTTTTAGAAGACCCTATTGCATTTGGAATTTCTAGAATTCAAGATGCTTTAAAACAACAAGTAGCCACATGTCCAAGAGGTGTATGTACCTCACCAGGATCTAAGGCTGCTTCAATTGCTTTAGCAGTATTAGAACTTCCGCATGTGGTAGAAACTGTTGAACACTTAATTAAACAATTAAAGTCTTTAGGTTCGATTTTTGATGATAGTGCTTGTGAGCAACTTGAGGATATCAAAAAAGAATTAGAACAATTAATTGAGGAGTATGAATTTCAATCTCAAAGGTAATTAAGTTAACAATGGATATAAATATTATTAATGCTATTTCAAATGCTTCTTTAGTAGATATATTAAAACTTTTTATTGACGCTGATTATTTTGAAATTTTATTTCCATTTTTATTATTGTTTTCTGTGTATTTTCATGTTATTCAAAAATTTTTGGGTAAAAAAGGTTCAAAAATATTTTCAAAATCTGCAAGCACAATAATTGCTTTAATAGTTTCATTTTATTCTATAGCTTTTGAGTTTCCAAGTGGATATTCAATTGCCAATTTAATGATGATGTTATTTCCAAATATTTCAGTTATATCAATAGGAATTTTAAGTTTGTATGTAATAGGTTCAATATTGGGATTTGATTTCTTTAAAAATATGTTTAGAAAAGATTTAAGTGCTTATTTAATATTTTTTTTTGGAGCTTTTGGTTTAGGTTCTGTTATATTTTATGGAGGAATTGTACTTGGACTTTGGGATTTAGATCCTTTTAGTCAGGCTGATTGGATTTCTGTTATAATTATAATTGCTTTTTTGATATTAGGAGTTGTGTTTTTAATTATTGGTTGGTTTGCTTTAGCTTTATTACTTTTATATGTATCAATTTCTTTTATTTATAATGTTGGGAATGTAGGCATTACTACACTTCTATTTGACCCATATTTATTTATTTTAGTCATTTTTATAGGTCTTGCTAGTTGGTTACTTAAAGATAAAACTTCAGAGAAAGAATTAGTGCAAAGCATTGAAAATAGTAAATTAACTTTGAAAAATATTGAACAAAATTATGGAGGTTCTGCTCCTCAAAGGGGAGAAGATTTAATTTATGATATAGTTAGTCAAGGAAACGAATTTAGAAGGAAAAAATTGAGGAAATAATTTTTATTTATGAAATGAAGTTTTATTTTACTTTAAAGTTGTGTCATAATATTATATATACTTAGTTCTCATTATTTGAATATGAATCAAAAAATTGCTTATTTTAGTGCAGAGATAGGATTAAATGAATTAATTAAAACATACTCAGGGGGACTAGGTCTTCTTGCAGGAGATACGATTAAAGCTTTTGCAGATTTAGAAGTCCCAGCATGTGCGGTAACATTATTGTACAAACAAGGGTATTTCAAACAAAAAATAAATGAGGAGGGAATTCAAGTTGAACTTGCAGATACTTGGAGATATGAGGATATTTTGACTAAATTACCTAATACCATTAATGTTAATATTTATGGCGAAGATATTACAGTTAGTGTTTGGATGTACGAGTATGAAGGAGTAACGGGGCATAAAGTTCCTATCTTCTTCTTAGATACTAGTCTTGAAGATAATTCTTATTTTGCAAAATCACTCACAGATCATCTATATGTTGGAGATAGAATTGCTCAAGAAATTGTACTAGGAATTGGAGGAGTAAGAATGCTTGAGAGTTTATATCTTCCTATTGAATTATACCATATGAATGAGGGTCATAGTGCATTTTTAACACTTGAATTATATAAAAAATATGGTAAAGAGACAGGTAATTGGTGTAATTCTAATGTTATAGATAGATGTGTATTTACAACACACACTCCAATTGCTGCTGGCCATGACCATTTTGAATATGAGAAAGTTGAGTATGCTCTTAGTGGAGAAAAAGATATTATTCCTTTTCATTTACGTGAATTAGCGGGTGAAGAGATATTTAATACCACTCAACTTGCAATGACTTTATCAAAAGCAACTAATGCGGTTTCACAAAAGCATGCTGAAGTGACCCGAGAAATGTTTCCAGGATTTGATGTTCTTGGAATCACTAACGGAGTTCACGCAACTACATGGGCTCATGAAAAAATGGCCCATTTATTTGATATGTACTGTCAGGGTTGGAGAGAAGATTCTTCAAATTTAAAAAGTGCTTTTAAAATTCCATCTTCTCAATTATATTCAACTCATCAAGAAATAAAAAAGGAGTTAATTGATTTTACAAATGAACATTCTATAACACCAGTAAAACTTAAACAAGATGTTCTCACAATTGGATTTGCAAGAAGATTTATTGAGTATAAAGATGCTGAGATGATATTTTATAATATGGGTAATTTGATTAAACTTGAAGGAAAAGTTCAATTTATTTTTGCAGGAAAGGCTCATATGCATGATATGCAAGGAAAGGAAATTATGCAAAGAATCATTAATCATGCAAAAGAATTAAAAGACCATATTTCAATTGCTTTTTTAGAAGATTATAATATAGCAGTTGCTAAAAAATTAATTCGTGGGTGTGATATGTGGCTAAATACTCCTGTCCCTCCCAATGAAGCTAGTGGTACAAGTGGTATGAAAGCTGCTATTAATGGGTGTATTCATGTATCCAGAATTGATGGATGGGCCATTGAGAGTTTTAAAATGAATGGGGGAGGATTTCCAATGTATCAATATCATGATTTTATTACAGCTTTAAGATATAAAATTATTCCGATGTATTATAGTGATAATAAAACTTCATGGGTGGAGGAAATGAAGTTAAGTATTGGAAACTCGGGGAGTTATTTTAATACTCATAGAATGGTTAAAGAGTATTTAGAAAAGTCATATGGGTGGAAGTAAGTAATAGTAAGAGATAGTTAAAGTATTGAAAATTTCAAACACAAATATTTTTAAATAAAAATCAACAAAATATTATATGAGTGACTCTCAAATAAAATCTTTAATTTATAGACTTCATCCTCTTGCTCGAAAAACACTTGTGTATTGTATTGAATTTAAGGGGGACAAAATTTCATCTCCTCCACAAGAGATTTTAGATGGTGCATATTTACTTGAACAGGATTCTTTAATTTCAATTGAAATTTTAAAAGAAGAGTATGTTGAATTAGATACATTAGGACTTAAATTTTTAGAAGAAGAAATGCCGGAATATCAAGTATTAAAAGCATTAAATGAAACTTCTAAAACTCAAAGAGAACTTGGAATTTCACAAGAAGTACTTACTTCAGCTTTAGGAGGATTAAAAAAACGTAAATATATTGAAATTTCAAAAAATGTTCAAAACGAACTTGTAATTACTCCAACAAAAGAAGCACAAAATTATCTTAATATTTATTCAAATCCTCTTTTATTATTCAAAGAGAAAAAACAGGTTAATAGTTTAAATATTCAAGAGCAAAAAGTATATCATGAGCTTCAAAAAAAAAAAGGATTTTTAAGTTTAAAAAGAGAGAGTACGGTCCAACTTTCACTTACTAGCTTAGGAAAAGAAGTAGCTAAAGAATTAGTATCTACGTTTAAAGATTTAGATTTAGTTGATATTGTCACTTCAGAGATACTTAAAAAGAAAGATTTTAAAAAAATAGAATTTAGACATTATGATATATCAATTCCAACCTCAATTAAAAATATTGGAAGATTACATCCTATGCATGAGGCAAATGATATTTTAACTCAAGTATTTGTCGAATTAGGTTTTAAAGAAATGGAAGGACCAATTGTGGAGAGTGAGTTTTGGTGTTTTGATACACTTTGGATTCCTCAAGATCATCCTGCAAGAGAAGACCAAGACACATTTTACATTGGAGATGAGGCAGATGTTGATAAGGACTTACTGGAAAAAGTAAAAGAGATGCATGAGAGAGGGATTGATGAAACACATACACAAGAAGGAGATTTTAAGAAGAGTGTCACAAGAAATACGATACTTAGAACCCACTCTACAGCTACTACGTTTAGAACATTATATGATTTAGGTAAAAAAGTACAACAAGGAGAGAATATTGATGGGAAATATTTTTATGTGGCTCATAATTTTAGAAATGAAGCAGTTGATGCAACACATTTAGCGGAGTTTTTTCAAGTTGAAGGGATTTTAATTCAAGATGATTTATCTCTAGCAGGACTTATTGGATTTATGAAAGAGTTTTATGGAAAATTTGGACTTCATAATTTAAAATTTAAACCAACATTTAATCCATATACAGAACCTAGTATGGAAATTCACTATTTTGATGATACAATGAATAAGTGGTATTCAATTGGAAATTCAGGAATTTTTAGACCTGAGTCGTTAAAAGCATTTGGCCTTGAAAATAAAAGAATATATGGATTTGGACTTGGAGCGAGTAGAATTGCTGCATTACTAACAGGAAGAAATAATATGAGAGAAATTACAGGTGCCACATGTGATCTAACTTGGATTGAAAATCATCAACGATTAAGTAGAAATATTTTAAGATAGATTGTTATTCTAAAATTTATTTGAGATTTTCATATATTCTTAATAAAATTTAGATTTTTTTAATTATGCTAAAATTTCTATTAAGATTTTTCTTTAATTGCGTGTAAGAGTTCTTCAAAATAATATTCACTATTTTTAATTCTCCTAAGAATGCCATCAAATCCTTCATTTCCTGCTGTGTAAATTAGGATAGTTCCTTCTGAGAATACTCTTTGTAAATATAATGGTCTATAAAGTGATATATATTTAATATTTGAGATATAAATCTCACTTCTTGCAATATTGAAAACTCCTTTTTGAATAATAATTTTATTATAATATAATTCATAATTAAAGTTGTTCCATGCAATGAATCTATATATTAAAAATAAGATATATAAAAAAATATATACTGAACTTCCAATAACAATTATTGTATTAAATTCTTGAAGATAAGGAATATCAATTAATAAGTATAATATAAATATTTTTATGAAAAATGAGATTGGTATAATTGGTTGTACAATATATGAAAGACCTGGTTTTAATTCAAATAATGGTTTATTAGTATCTAGTTTCATATTAATTTCACTAATTTTTTCTTTAGAGAGTCTATTTTTGGGATCTTTAACAAGAGATGATATTGTGGGGATTATAAGGGAGTTATTATCTAAAAACCAAAATTGGGGGTCTTTATTTCCACCGGTGTAAATAACACAACTACTTACTTTAAACAATGTGTAGGAGATGAGATTTTTGTACTCAGAACTATTGGTTATTTTTCTATATGGAGTTAATTTTTCTGAATTTTTTAGAATATAAGAGTATTCAATATGGGCCGACTCTTCATATAGTTTGAAATTAGTTTTTTTAAGTTTAAGAAATTCTATAAACTTGCCACTTATTATTAAGAAAAATATCAATACTAAAGATAATGGAATTAAGCTCATTGTAGGTGAAAATGTATGCCCTATGACAATACTACTAATAATTAATAATAATGTTGCAATCAAATTTAAAAAAATTGAAACTTGAATAGGTTTTGTGTTTGGCTTTTCTAGAATTTGAATAGTATTATATGAAATATTCATTCGACTACAAATTTCATTAAATACTTCATCTCCTTTTTTAATATGTTTAAATATTGGTAAGATTGGTTGCCTATTATTACTTTGTCCAGTATTTTGTACTCCTACTCCTCCAAATATATTAAATTCAACGCTATGCAAATTAAATATTTTTTGAATAATGGTCTGACTTCTCTCAAGACTAGTTATCTGGTCTATACGATAAACTTTAGAAGTTTTTGAAATAAATTCTTTAGTGATAATTAGCTCGTTTTTATTAGTTATAGTATATTTTGTCACATATAAATCAATTATTGAAGCAATTACTCCAACAATACTAATAAAAATGATGTATCCTAACACAGAAGCAGTTGCTGTTAAAATTGTGTAATTTTCAAAAATAGTTGACAATATTAAAGCTATTAGACATACTAAAATAAAACTAATTGTCGCAATACCAATATTAAAAAATAATGGTCTTAAACTTGGTTTTAAAATAATGTTCTTCTTTTCATTTTTAGAATCTTCATTTATTTGGGAGATATTATTAATATGGTAGTCATTATTATTCATGCCCATATTCAATTTTCACCCGCCTCTTGAAGAATTTCTAAAATCCTTTTATTTATATCTTCTCCATTTTTTACATACTTAATTGAAATTACAGAGTTATGTGATCCTGCAGTTTCAATATTAATTGTGTATACATTAAAAAACCTCTCAATAATTCCTTGATAAGAATTTGAATTAGTAATTCTTTCATAAGGTATTGTATGCTTAATTATATTAAAAAAACCATCATAATATTCCACTTTGTTAGGGAAAAAATAGTAAGTTATTTGAGAGTATCTCTTTTTTAGAAGCACATAAATTCCAATCATTAGACCAATACTAACGCCTATTATTGTAATCCCTACTCCTACAACAAGTAAGGGTCTTTGAGAGGTGATTAAAAGACTAATAAAACTAATTAAGGCAAATGTTCCAAAAGTAAGTATAAATATTATTGCTCCAACTAGAAATTGAAAAAAATTTATTAATATTGCACTTTTGATATCAGGTTTAATTATGAGAAGTTTTGTTTGTAAATCTTGAGATTTCACATCTGCTTGAATATCTGTCTCTATTTTTTTAGAAGAAGTTATATCATTATGATATCTTGTTTCTTTTTTATGATGTTGTATAAAAGAGTTTAGTATTTCATATTGTTTTTGATAGGAGTTAATATAGTTAAACGAAATATCAACACTTGAACTTCCACTAGTATAAATATTTAGAGTTCCAGTTTTAAAGTTTTTATCAAGTATAAAACTTTCAAAAGAATCAATGTTAGTAATTTGGTATGTTGGTATAATTATTTTTTCAATATTAAAAAAATTATTAGTATATGTAACTACATCTTTTGAAATCGTATAAGTGGTATTTTTTAAACGTATAATATCAAATATAAGTTTAGAAATGATAAGTAGTAATAATGTTACGTATATTGATATTGTAATTAAGATTTGAAATTTATTATTTAAACCAATTAAAAGGGTTGTGAAAAAAACTGAAATAATGAGAACTAAGATAATTATAATTGGCACAATAATGCTAGAAAAAGCTCCTCTTAACACATTTGGTTTTAAAACTATGGTTTGTTCTCCCATTATTCCATTAGTATTTGAGTTCATTTTATTTAGTATAGTAATTCAAATTACTGATAATTATATTTATTAATAATTTTTAACTTGGCTGTTATTTAAATATATGTTTTATATTACTAATTAATTAATTAAACTTTTATTTAATCTTGTGTATATTTTTAATGTATTTTTATTTTTACTAATAAATTAAACTATATTTTTTTAAATAGAATTAATCTTAATTTAATATGAATATATTAGAATTGAATTCTTCTCTTAAAAATTTAATTGTAATTAAACTATTAAATATTGTTTTATTATTTTTTATTGTATTTTTATCTTTTTCTTATGCTCTTAATTATCCAAATTTTAATTTAAATACTAACCCTGTATTTGATGAAGAAGGAAATATACTCATTATAAGTGGTCAGACATGTTATAATTGTGAAATATCATTAGTATTAAATTCCCAAGTAGTTGAACAAAAAAAAATTCAATCTCCTGTAAAGATAATCAATTGGAACGAAATTGGAGATACAATTAGTTTATTTCCAAACCAACATTTTGTAATAAATTACTCTCGTAATGAGTTAATAGATGGTGAGTCTTCGTATCAAGTAGATGTATTTGAACAAGATAATTTTAGGTCTTTTCAAGTAAATCATACTTCTAGTGAATTTAGAATGTCTTCAGTTGATTTTGATTTGTCAAGAATTGTTTTAGAATATAATGAAGAGCAGGAATCAAAAAGTGTTTCAATTGAAAATACACTCATAGATTTTAGTTTTACAAGTATTTCTAGAGATGATTTAATTTCAGGAGAAAATACGATTGCAGTTATTGTTAAAAAATCAGATGATTTCGATGGAGGAAATGAAGAACCTTTAGAGGAAGGATTTGTGTATGATTTTTCAAAATATAATATTCAATTTATAATGGATACAAATAACAAAAATGCAATAAATCTAAATGGGGGGTACTTGGCTGGAAGAGTTGTGGGAGTTGATAATTATGATGATGTTGGATTTTCGTATTTAGTTAATGGCCCTGGTGAAATTATTACAAATACGGGCTTAATGCGAAGTTTTCAAGTTAATCAAACAACGGGTGAGTTTAATTTTTCTCTTAGGGCTAATGAGTTTAGAGAAGGAGAAAATACTATTGATTTAATTGCACACCGAGCAGAGAATAAAGGAACTTTTGTAGGTTTTAACAGAGTCGATATAATTAGGGATACAAGACCTCCTACTTTGGAAATTAATTCAATTAAATTGTATGATGGAGGAGAAGTAATTACCCAATTGAGGCCTCAGGAAATAGGGAGGGAGATTTTTACGGGTTATCAAACAGTTGAGTTAAATATATCTGCTGATGCTGAAATTATTACTTGGGAATATGACTCAAATCCTCAAGAATTGGTAGGAGTAGATGGACAATTTCCTCCTTTAAGATTTAATGCAAAAAGAGGAGATACTTTAGTAAGAGATATTTCAAATGAATTAGTAAAAGAGAAAAGTATTGAGGAGATAGCTCAAGAATTAGAAGTAAATAGAGAAACTGTTGAACTTGTAAATGAAGCATATCAAAAATTGATAGAAGAAGGAAATTCTCGAAAGAGTTTGTGGTATAGAGAGATTGCAAATCAATTTGGAATTGGATATGATTTGATTTTAAGGGCTCAAGATGTAGCTGGTAATGAAATTTTAAGGTCATTTAGAGTTGTATTTAATGATGAAAATCCGGAACTAGTGTTAGATGAAATGAGACCAAACTCGATATTTAAAGATAAAGAATCGTTTAATGGTGTTGAGAGAATTGAAGGTAGGACTAATCAACCAAATGTTGATATTAGTATTATTGCAATTGGGCCTGATGATTTTGTACAAACAGATGCTGGAAATAGAGTGAGGGTTACGTGTCAAAATATATATGAATATTATAGAAGAGGAATTTGGAGAAATTATGAAGATACTTCAACATTAGATGAGCATTTATCTTCTGGAACAGTGGGTGGTAGTTTTTCTCTTCAATTCTCAGACTTGCTAGAATTTATTAGAGGTTCTCTTGAGTTTAGAAGTGATAGTCAAGGTAGGTTTGGAACTTCAAATATACTTAAAGCTATCGTAGGAGGGGACTATATTACATTTAGAACGGGTAATAATCCAAATCAGAGAACTGCACAGCATAGAAATACTCTTTGTATATTTATGAAAAATAGTTTTGGGAGAACAAATATGCAAGAGTTTAATGTGAACTATTTGACAGGTAATTATGATTGGAAAGTTGATGGTATATCATTTAATAAAAATTCAATTAATCCCTATGAAATTGAAAGTTCTGTGAGTAGAACAGGGGGGGGGTATAGAACTTCAGTAGTAATTGAGATGACATACCAAGGTCAATTTGGAGAAACTGGAGAGTTAGATATTAGAAGAGTTGATGTGAGAAAAAGAGGAACTGAACCTAGAAATGTAAGAGTTATCAATTCAGAAGTTGTATATTTTTATCAAATGGGAAGATTGAATTTATATGTTCCGCTTGAATTTACACGAAGAGGTATTCCTGTTCAAGAATATCCTAACACTGAAAGACTAGTACTTGAAATCATTCCAAGAGCAGTTGTTCAAGGGTATGAAATTGATAATAGAAATCCTGAGTTTGTAGAAATTGAGATTTTTTATGATACCAATTTACTCACTAATTGGTTAACTCCAAGTATGATTGATAGAGGTATTAAATTTTTAAGTTCTACTCTTCAAATAACAGGGACTCTTAGAGATACAACTAGGAATTTAGTTCCCGTTGGAGTTTTAAGTTGTACAGGAGCAAGATTTTGGTTTACTTTACAATCAGCAGGTTTAGATTCTAATGATCCTAAAGATAAAGAGAGATTGAACCAACTAAAAGAGCGACTGTTTTACGTTTGTGATAGAACATTTTGCTCAGCAACCCCTCACGAATGTACTCCTGATGATAGTAGTGGGAGATTGCTAGGACTTAAAAAAGACAAAAGTAAAAAAATTTTGGGGGTAGAAATTCCCCAGGATTTAGCGGAGTTAGATAGAGTTTCTAGCGCACAAAGTGGACAAATTCTTCAACGATTTAATTATTTAAATGATGGGCCAGAGTGTGTGGTTCCAGGAAGTAGTGGGATGAGGGGGAGATTGATGAATTGGGGGGTTACAAGATTTGAAGAAGCGGGGAGTCTTTATTACACTCCTATTGAATCACAAACAGATTTAAGAACTAGATTTGTATGTGTTCCATATACATACTCAGAGAAATTAGACGAAGAATTAGAAAAATGTAGTGAGCATAAAACAGCAAGTGAGAGAAGTAACTGCAGAAATGCAGCTTATTCTAATTCTAATTTAATTGAAGGAATTGATATTCAAACAATAAGTAATGCATGCTATTCTGAAGAAGCTCCAAGAATGGATCAAACAAGATGTTTTGGACAAAAAGGAATGGACCCTAGTGATACAATTATAGATTCAGTTATGTGTGGATGTATTCCTGAGACGTATCAACATTTAAATAAATTGTATCGAATTCAAGAAAATATTATTGATTGTTTAGAGGACGTTAAAACAGCTACTGTTGAAGGAACGTATTGTGAGAGATTAATTAGTGTTTCTTTGTGCGATGCAGTCACTGGAGCGGTATTTAGATTTATGGAGCATAGAGCTGCAAATTCTCCTGCACAGCGTGAATATGATGAAGCCGGAGGTGATGGGGCGTTATCTTCAGTACTAAGTAGTATGCAACAAACTCAACAAATAATGGATAATAGGTACGCAGGACAGAGTTTTTATGACTCTAGGAGTGGGTTTAATACTCGGATGATTGTAAACAATTTGTGTTTATTTGCAATTAACAGAGATTTTTCAATGTTTGAACAAGATATAATAGGAGATTTAGATAGAAGTGTTCAAGTAAGACCTGAGTATGCAAGAACTATTCCTCAAGTGAGATTTGAATCATATAATCCAATTAGTAATGATATGACTATTTCTTATAGATTTACACATAATGGGATTTCAGGAGGAAGTCCTGTAAGATTTACGTATGAATTGGTTTGTGACGCGGATAGAGAAAATGGTGAATACTGTCCTGATGGAGTTACACGTGCAATTGATATTAATCCTTCTATATATAGACCTCTATTAAGAAATATTAGGGCGGGAGGACAAGCTCAAGAATTAATTGAAGTTAGAGATACAAGTGCTCGATTTGTATTTAATGTTTTAAGAACAACTGTAGAATATTCTATTGATGAACAGCAAAAAACAAGAGTTCATGAAGAAATTATTAGAAGAGGTCCAGGAGATAACATTGGTTCAGGAATTTTCTCATTTTGTAATTTTAAAGAAGGGTCTATGGAAGTAGCAGGAGTTGGGATTACGTGTAGTTCTCAGTTTGGTGCTATGAGTGATATTTCTTATTTTGAAATTTTACAAAATTCAAGAGTGGTGCCTAAAGGAGATGATGGAAGAATAATATTTAAACCTGGTGAAAGTGTGGGAGTGAATATTAGATATTCTGCAAGAGGAGACACTTCAAATGCTCATAGGGGAAGATTATGGTATAAATCAAGTTGTGGAAATGAATTTGGTTCGCATCAGTTAGATCAATCTTTAATAACTTCACAAAATGGTAATTTTTATGTAGAACTATTTACAATTCCAACTTTAGATTCAGTTCAACAAACTAATAATAATGGGGGTAATGAGCAGGAGCAGCAAACTCCACAACTAAGAGAAGGGGGTTGTAGATTAGAATTGAGAATGACAGGAAGTGATATTATGATAACTCCAGACAACTTCCAAAAAGATATTTTAGAGGAGAGCGGAACTCAAGTCGACCCTCAAACAACTAGAAGAGTAAATCAAGTATTTACTACAAACTTTGAAATTAGAAGCAAAAGAGGAGATGAAAGACCAATTGAGTTTATAGTTCCAAGAGAAGGTTCAACAATTTGTGTAAATGAGCAAGGTCAACCGACTCGGAGTTCTGTTATTCAATTTGCTGCATTAAATTTAACTAATGAGAGGGTGTATTCAATTGAAATGCATTTAAATAGGTATCAACAAGAGCCAATAAATTTTAGTATTAACAACTTAGAGAGTTTTGAAAATTTATATGTTTCAAACGAATTTAAAGGACAATTTACAGGAGTAGAGTATCCGACTCCTGCAACGTTGAGAATTAGATTTGATGGTTCAACTATTGCATCAAGAGAAGTGGAGTTAAGAATTTGTTAAGTAAAATAAAATGATAGATTGATTTTAATAAAGTTTATTAAAAAAATTTAAAAATTAATTGGAATTTTATATCTTTTTGCTTTTAATTCTTTTAGTGTTAAACTTCCTTTAGTACTCCCTCTTTGAGTGATTAAATGAGCCGCGTTAATTGTTGCAAGTTTCATAGATTCTTCAAGAGAATATTGTTTAGCTAAAAAATAAAAACATGTTGCTGCATAACAATCTCCAGCTCCGGTGGTATCAACTATTTGTGAAGATGTGGAAGGAGATTTTTGATAATTGATTTCATTAGAATTACTTGAAATTCCATAAGAACCTTTTGAACCATCTGTAATAATAACAAATTTAGGACCTAATGATGATAGGAGGTGAAGATTATTATTGATTCCTTCTTGATGTGTAAGCAACTGTGCTTCTTCTTTATTGAAAATGAGAACATCAATATATTTTAAATAATTCATAATTTCTTCTTCATGTAATTGTATGGTATAAGAAGAAGGATTATAACAAATCATAGTACATCCTTGTTGTTTTTTAAGTTTTGAAATAATATTCATTTGAGTATTAAAAGCAGTTTTAGTAAGTCCTGAAAAATAGTAATTAGAGTATGGCAAATCTTTTGGAACATCACTCATGGAAAAATCTTGATTTTGACCTCTGTGTGTAAAAATAACTCTATCTTTAGACGGTGTCTCAATTAAAATACTTTTTGAACTTGGGGTATTATGACTTTTAGTTGTTAAAATTTGAACTTCATTTTCTTTTGTAGATTTTTGTACTAACTCTAGACTTTCATTAGAGAGTCTGGTAATGAGTCCCACTTTTCCTTGAAGTTTTGAGAGAATAGAAGAAACATTAATTCCTCCTCCTCCAACACTCATTGTAAAATTATCATCTACTTTTATTTTTTCACCTAGAATTGATGAGTCAATATCTACACTTGAGTTAATAAATGTATCAATAACATTAGACCCAACTACGACTGTATCAAAATGCATTGAGGAATTTAAATGAGAATTTAGTTTTGAACTAAATTTAGAGTATGAATCTTCAACTGCTTTTATTCCAGGGAGTGTTTTTCCTTCTAAGAATTGAACTAATGCCCCTCCAGCTAAAGAGACATAGGAAAATAAATTTTTAGTTTTTGATATTTCAGCAGCCGTGAGAGTATGTCCTCCTCCCATAAATGAAAATGTATCTGAGTGAACAATTGTTCTAAATAGAGTGTATGTTCCAACTTCAAGTCCTTTTTTTTCAAAATTTCCAATAGGTCCTTTTACATAACATGATTGTGATTTTTTAACAATTTTGGAAAATGCTTCAATTGTTAGCGACCCTATATCTTCAATTAAGTATTCTTTAAGTTGAGTATTATTTTTTGTAAGTTTATTTATGGGAACTTCTACTCGTTTATTATTGGAGTCTAAATATGCAACATCAAGAGGAAGTTGAAATTGTTTAGGAAATTTTTCAAGTAATTGTTTCAAATCATTAAGTGCCAAGTTATATTCATTCTTATCAATCCAATCCCATTTTTTACCCAAATAGTATCCTTTGATATGAAGTGCAAGTTCTCCAATAACTCCTCCAAGTAAAATAGTATCAACTGAGTTATTTTCTAAACTTTTTTTTAAAAGTGGAATTAAATCGTCAGGTTTTACTCCTCCCATCATAAAAATTCTGGGGTGTTGGGTATGTTCTAAAATATTTAGAGGTTTTAATTCTTTTTGTAATAATCTTCCTGCAATGAGTGGAACTTTCGGGTTCCCTAAAACTGAACTGTGAGCTCTGTGTGAAATAGAAAATGCGTCTAAAATGTATAAATCACAGAGTTCAATAATTTTAGTAATTTCGTTTTGTATTAATTGTCCTTTAGGAGTAAATTGAGGTTTTTGTTCAACATCTAATTCACGCAAATTTTCAAGTAAGAAAAGTTGTTGTTTGGGATGTTTTTTTAGACTCTCTTCCACACTTCTTTTTGAAATTGTTGAAATCATCTCGATTTGAGTATTTAAAATATGTTCTAATGCTTCTTTATGGAGTGTAAGAGAAGTAAAATCGCTTTTCCCTTTCCTACCTTGATGAGCAAAAATAAGTACTCTAGCACCCTTATCTAAAAGCTCTTTAATGGAACTACACGCTTCTTTAATTCTCCCACTTACTTCAACTTTCCCATTAATAATTGCAGAATTGATATCAACTCTAATTCCTACAATTTTTTTAATAACAAGTACAGAATCTAATGTTAAATATTTTTTCATATAATAGTAATTTTAAGTGGGAATGATATATTTTTATGTTTCAATTTAGAAGTAGTGGACTTTAAGGAATATATAATTGTTAATTAATGTTAAAAAAAATCAAGTAGATTGTTTAATTCTTTCTTTTTTTCTTCTTCATATTCTATTTGATTTTTAAGAAGGATTTCTACTTCTTCAGAACTTACTTCTCTTGCTCGAATTTCTTGAGGTTTTCCAATTTTAAGACTTGTAGCAATTTCTTTTTGACTTTGAGAATTGAGAGAATTTAATAATGTATTAGCTCGTTTTTCTCCCATTACTTGAATAATGGTCTCTTTTGGTAGTTCTTTTATGTTATTTGGACTTTTAATTCCTCTTTCATATAAATCTCTTGCTCTTTTTCTTCCAATACTTTTAAGAGTAAGTAATGGGAGTAGTTCTAATCGTACTCCATATTTAACTCGTACACGTAATTTTTTAATTTGAGATTTAGAATATAATTCTTTTTTTAAGCCTAGGAGTTCTTCAATACAATATAGTAACCAATCTAATATATTAAGTTTGTAATTAAGTTCACCAGGAGTTATGTTATATTGGTCATGTAATAAACTTTCAGGAAATTCATTAATCCATTTTTGATAAATTTGTGCAGTTTTTAAAATTGATAAAAATTCTCCAATCTCTTGTTCAAAAGGGTCATACTCAGTCAATAATTCACTTTCTAAGTCTTGAGCTAGCATATATATTTCATCTTCTTCTTTTTTTTTTATATAAAAGTAGGGTTTCATTTCAATAACATTACAAATACTATGTAGAAGAGCAAGTTCAGAATTTTTGTTCATATCAACATTTGCTTCTTTGAAGGAGAATTGTTTAAATAACTCAACAATTTTAGGAAGTAGTGTTAAATAATAATGAGCAGTATCAGGATTTAAATATAATTCTGAAATTTTTTTACCCATTGGAGTTGCAATATAATAATTATCATTAACTCTAATAAAGCCATATCTTTCAAGCACATGTAAAATTCTAAATATTTGATTAAAGAGCTGTTTCTTGTCTTCAAATTGATGTCCATACAAACTGTGTAAAAAAAAATCTTCAATTTCCTCTTTAGAATTAATACTATCCATTGCAATTAACGATAGAAGATACATTTTCAGTGTTGGCTCAACAGCAAGCTTGGAGAATATCTCTTCACTCTCTCCGTGAATAAATTTAGTACTAACTCTTTTTTCTTCATCATCACTATCTTTGATATGAATGACACTCACACCAATGGTTTCAACCCCTGGGCGTCCTGCTCTTCCCGCCATTTGTTGATACTCTAAAACAGGAATGTCTTGATATCCTCTTTGGGAAAATCGTTTATAATCTTTAATAAATGTGACACTTGCGGGTAAATTTAGTCCTGCAGCTAATGTTGGTGTAGAAGAAATTGCATGGAGAATTTTTTGTTTAAATAAATCTTCTATAATGCTTCTTTGTTTTGCAATAAGTCCTGCGTGATGAAATGCAATGCCGTATTTGATACAGTCACTGAGTTCTCGACATTGACTTGTTGGAGATGAAAGAGCAACAAGAATTTTTTGACTTGCTTCTTCAAGTTCAGGAGATATATTAATTTTTTGTTTCTTAAAGTGTTGAGCAACTTTTTTAGCAGTACTTTGAGCTGTTGATTTTGAGGCATTAAATATGATAATTTGTTTATTATCGTTTATACAATCAATAATTAAATTAATAGGACTCTCTGGAGTATGTCCAGTAATTTTTTCTTGCTCAAGTAATTTCATAATTTATTAAGGTGATGTATATTTTTAAACTCTTGCTTTAAGAAAAATAGAGTTATTTGATTTTTTAATCTTTGAAGTAATTAATAAGATTTATTAATATTCTTTTTATATTTATAATATGTTAGAAAATTTTAATGTGTTATTGTTTGTTTATTTATTAATATATACTATGTGTTTACTTATAGGTTTTAAAATTCAATCTTCTCAAAAATCCCAACTTAATAAAAAATATAAGTTATTTAAACCTTATTTGACGTTCATGCTTATTTCAATTTTTTCAATCACAGCAGGAATTTTAGCATTTTCTACACTTATAAATCATATATTTAGTATTTTCTTTACACTTCATATGCTATTTGTTGTATATATGATTTGGGGACTAGATAAAAATACTCGATGTTGGAAACAGCATAAGATAGTATACTATAATTTTTATCTTATTATTTTAATGTATGTATGTTCTTTATTCATTCAAGGAGTGGAGTACTTATTTTATTTTATATTTATACTAATATGTATTTATACTATTTTAGAGTTTCAATTTGCCAAATTCAACTTAAAACAAACATTAATGTGGGATTAATTTTTTAAAAGAGTTTAATTATAATAGTAAATTTTAAAAACACTCTTCTTTTTATTGTGTTATGTCAACAATTAAACAACATCAAGAGATGGGATATGATAGGTCTGTTGGAATGTTTTCCCCAGATGGATTAATTTTGCAAGTAGAATATGCCGAAAAAGCTGTTCAGTTAGGTTCAACCGTACTTGCTATCACTACAAAAGAAGGAGTGGTTTTTATAGGAGATAGGAAAATAGCTTCAAAACTCTTAGTAAAAGAATCATTAAAAAAAGTATTTCAAATTGAGGATCATATTGCAGTAACGGGGGCTGGTGCAATGAGTGATGGGAGAAGATTAATCGAGCATTCTCAGTACATCGCTCAAGATCACCATACAAAGTATCAAATTCCAATTGATACATTAGTTATGGTAAAAGAAATTGCAAACATTCAACAGCATTATTCTCAAAGTGGGGGGCTTAGACCTTTTGGTGTTGCATTATTGGTAGGAGGATTTGAAGGTGGAAAAGCTCATTTATATCAAACAACACCTAGTGGGATGTATATGAAATTTTTGGCAAGAAGCGTAGGTTCACATGCTCAAAAAGTAAATGAACATTTGGAAAAAGAATATAAAGAAAATTTAACTTTGGAAAAAGGGGTTGAATTGGGAGTAAAAGCCTTCAAGCAATCTTTAGAAAGTGATTTTGATATAAGTAGGCTTGATATTGCTACATTGACAGGAGAAGGATTTAATAGATTTGATGAGAGTAAAATTAAAAAATTAATATAGTAATTATTAGGTAGTTGTAACAACAATTTAAATCATTTTTAAATTTAGAATTTTTATGAGAAAAATACTAGTAATTTCAACAATAATGTTATGCATATTTTCTTTTATCTATGCAGATAGTAATGGAATCTGGACATATCCCGAAGATATTAAAGCAGGAGTTTTTGGAGCTCGTGAAAATTTAGCAGAAACTGAATATTTCACATTTAATAACGAGGTATACTTTAATAAGGATATTGAATTGAGGTCTAACTTAATAATTGGAGATGAAGGTCATATAATTTCACAAAATTTAAATAGCTTAGTTCTATTTCCAAATCGTATGGGTAGTGGTAGTTTTCGAATTAGAAGTCATGAAAATGGGGCTAATCTACGAACGGACTTTATTATAGATAGTTCTGGAAATTCAGAAATGCATGGAAATTTACGTTTAGCTGGAGGAACTTTAACTGCAAATAGAATAATAAGTAATTCACCAAATGGTAATGTAGTAATTCAACTAGGTTAATTAATGAGTCTTGGGACTTGGTATTTACATAATTTGAATAGATGAGAATTTTTTCAGATTATTTTGAATATATATTAAATATGTAATTAATGATGATAACAATTATTGTAATGTAAATGTTATTAAATATATGAGAAATGAATGTTATACAAATTAGTTCCCAGATATTAATACTTAGTATAAGTTTAATACTATCAATAAATTTA
>JBLKOJ010000028.1:0-40100 GCA_047602745.1 Candidatus Woesearchaeota archaeon
AATAAAAATATCACTATTTACAAAAAAATTTCTCTGCAGAATAAAATTAATATGACTAAAGTGAGATACAATAATTATTAAATGCACAATTTAAAAAAGTAATGAATTAATTATCTGATAATTCTAATAACACAACTAAATTTGAACATGTAGGTTCACAATTAGGCCCATTTGGTCTTGAAAATGATTCCTGAATTTCTCTAATTTCAAATCCTAGTACTTCTTGAGTTTCTAGATTAGTAACTCTCAATCTTTGCATAAGTAAAACTCTCTCTTTAGATGTAGGTAAAACCTCATTAAACTCCTCAATTAGCCCAACAGAGAATGTTATACCTAATTCTAAGTCTAAAACTTCTAATTCACTTGAAGTTTCGTCCTCAAATTCAACTAAAATTGTACTAAATTCTAAACTCTCAATTGCTTCTTGAGGAAATTTAAATGTAACTAAATCAGAACAACTAATAAGAGTACATGTCTGATTTAAACTCTCCTCATCACCATTATATTGTAAAGTTGAGAGAACTAGTAATATTAATGCAATTAGTAAGAATACAATTCCCAAACTAATTAGCGTGATTTTGATTATTTTTTTCATATCAATATAATAGTGTTGTATTTGATTTTTAAAAATTTGTATTATAATTTATTATTATTTAATTTAGAAGATTTTTTTCTAGATTTCTTATCAAGATGTGAAAATTTTGAAATACCCGTTGTTGGAGTCTGTAAATGCTCAGGAGGAACACCTCCCATCTCTTTAATTGTTTTTCTAATTAAATGCCCCGCATTAAAATGAATATCACTAGCAACTTGAGAACTATTAATCTCTTGACATTTTAAAATTTCTTGAGTTTGAGTAACTCTAAATAGATTAGCTGCAAGTTCTGATGAACTCATAAAATCTAAAATTTTTTCATCTTCACTAAGCCCTTTTCTTTCATGAATCTCTTTAACACTTAGTCCTCCATATAATCCTTGATAACCTTTATTATAAAACTCTGAAAAATCATCACTTGTTTTAACTCCTCTTTTTCTTGCTACTTTTGAAAGTTTTAGATTCTCTTCTTTTAAATATCTTCTCATCTCAATTCTTTTAATATTTTCTTTTGAAATATCTTCAATTTGAGAATTTCTTACTCTTGATGCAAAATAACTCTGTGCTTGTGCTACAATTTTATATTTAGGATCACTATTTTGAATAATTAAATATGCAGCAAATCTTGATAATTTATAATCTTGAACTTCTTTGAACTTTACTCCAAATACTTCAAAAGGTCTTGTCGTTATTATAAAATGAGATTTTATATTATTTCCTCCATTTTCACATGCAAGTTGTGCTCTTGTGATAACTCTTTCAAACTCAGTCCAGTAAGGATACTCAAATAAATGTTGTAAGTCTCTTGCGTACCAATAATTAGAATGATGCTCATCAGAGGTAGATAATTTTTCAAACGAAGTATCAAATTCATCATACTTTGCATTTTGAAAAGAATTAACACTAGGATAACTTGAAGAATCTATGTGAGGTTTTATAGCAGATTTTAAGTCTAAAGCTTTCTTATTTCTAAGAACTTCTATATCTTTATTGATATTTTTATTGATATCTTTATTGATATCTTTATTGATATCTTTATTTTCTTTCTTATCCCCTTGAATATTTTTCTTGCTCATCATCTTTCACCTATTATGCTATATGATTTCTAACTATTTAAATATAACTTAATTTCATAAAGTAACCTCTGATAAAAATATAAAATTAGAAAAAATATTTAAATATCAAAATTATAAGATTTATATGATTAATTTCATAGATAAATTTCAAAGAAGTTGGGAAATTACAAAATTAACATTCTCAATTTTAAAAAAAGATAAAGTGATGCTCCTCTTTCCAATGTTGAGTAGTTTATTTTCAATATTATTTATTGTAACATTAATAGTCCCTTTTGTAGTTCTATCTATTTTTGGAATTACAAATTCAAATGAAATAAGTATGCTATTAGTATTGTTTTTCGTATATTTTGGACTCGCATTTCTAGCTACATTTTTCAACGTATGTGTTGTATATTATACTAAAAAAATATTTAATGGGGAACAAGTTGGGTTTAAAGACACCATCTCATTTGGTGTTTCAAATCTAAAATTAATACTTTATTGGGCATTAGTTAGTGCAACTGTAAGTGTTTTAATTAGAATTTTAGAACATGCTACAAGAAGAATGGGAGGAGTTGGACAAGTTATTTCAAGAATGGTACTTGCAACAGCAGCAATGGGTTGGGCAGTAGCTACAGTATTTGTAATTCCAAGTATTGTGTACAACAAAAAAACTCCATTTGATGCCATTAAAGAATCAGTTAATACTCTTAAAAAAACATGGGGTGAATCTTTAATAAGATACGCAGGATTAAATTTAATTCAATTTATTGTAACATTTATTGGTATAATTATTCTAGGAGGACTAACATTTGTATCATTTATGATTAATCTTTATTTAGGAATTATAATGCTTACAATTACAATTCTATTTGTTATAATTGTATCACTAGTATTTCAAGTTGCAAATGATATATTCAATACTGCTCTATTTGAATTTGCACAAAATGGTAAAATTCCAACTGGATATAATCAAAAAGCTCTAAGTGATGCTTTTGTTCAAGATACTAGTCAACGATTTTAAATTTATAAAAAAGTAATAATAGTAATAAAAATTAAAAATTATTTTATAATTATTTTACAACAATTTTATTTGTATTCCCATAACTTAAACGTTGAATAACTCCTCTTCTCTCAAGTTTATCTAAAATACGTGTAACTTTAACTTTATTAATACCAAGTTCAAGCACAATATCTTTTTGTAATACACTACCTTCTTGAATAATAAACATATATACCTCTTTTTCGTCTTTTTCTAAAAGTTGAAGCTGTACTTTTTGTTTAGAATTTAATTGAAGTTGTTTAGACATATCATTCATAAAATAAAAACCTGAAAGTGTCGTAAGTATAGTAAAAAATATAATAAATAATACACTAAGTAAAGAATAATTAGAAGGAATTGATTCAATAATTTGATGCTCTCCATCAATTATTACTACAACTTCATTTTGAATTTGAGAAATAATAATAGTAAAAACCAAAAATAAGGAAACAATAAACACAATTAAACTCAATATTTCTTTTTTTGAAAAATTAGATTTTTTAGAAGAAAAGGTTTTTATATGTTCAATATCCTGTTCCATTTTACTACTTATTATATATTATCTCCTAGCTCCATTTTTAATAATTTATTGTTCCATAGTAGTTTTTTGTATAATTAGTTTATAATTAAATAGTATTTCTAGCTTCACCCCATTATCTCATCATCATTATTAAAAATTATTCTCTCAAAAACATAAGACATATTATGATGTGGTATCTCATAACTCATAATTGAAATTTTCTCACAAACATTAGTTTGAAAAAAATCTGACTCATAGCAATTCTCAAATACTTCAATATATAAATGTGTATTGTACTGTGAATCTTTATAATTAGAAATATTTACTTGATGCTCTTCAAATATACCCTCAAAAGTAATATTAAATTCACTCAATAATGATTCTAAAAGTGTTTTATTAACATATATCCGTTGTTCTTCAAGTATTATATTAAAACCTCCAAAATAAGCTGAATCAAAATCTAAACTTTCCATACTAACATCTTGAACCATCATAGGAGAAATTTGGGAATCAACTCCACCTCTTGTATTTCTTAGCATTTCATTATCTAAATCATCTGCATATTTGAAAAAATTATTATTCACTTCAATTATTGGATTAGTTGAAAAAGTTAGATGAGAATTTGTCATCATAAATGAAGGCAATAATGAACTAAATAACATACTCATTACAACTACTACAATTGAAATAATAGATAAAATTAAAATTCTGGGCAAGATTACTCCCTTGGCATTTAATGTATTTCTGATTTGTGATTTCATTTTTAATTTTATTTAGTTTTTAATTTTATCCCAATATTGTACTAATTGATTTCGTAAGCTTATCCCACAATAATTATGTATTATGTTATTGTTAAAAAATAATTTCAAATTATATTAATTTAATTTGTTTTAATTAATAATATTAATTTGAAAAAATAGAAGCAAAAAAGCTTCTAATTCTTGACATAAATCCATTTGAGGAATTGTTATTATCCTCATCCAAACTTTCTTTTTCATCATTAGATGAGTTCTGAGTTTCTTCACTTAAACTCTCTTGTTGTGAATTCCTATTACTATGAACATTTGACACATCACAATAAGGAACACACTGCAGAGTACAAATTTGAGCATCAGGATCATTTCTACATGCTGAACCACACTCATTAAATTCTCCCCCCATTTGTGAACAAACTGCTGGGTTTGAAAATTCACATTGTGAAAATTCTTCTAACCATCTTCCATTATTCAATTCACACATTTCTTTTAAACTCATATCATAATTCACATTAACAGGAACTTGATTAGTTCTATCTCTAGAGTTTGTATTATCTAAAGTTGTTGATTCAACCATTGATAAAACTTCATAGCCCATATCTAATAAATCTGGAGTTTCCATTGCATCTCTTGCATACGTAATAGGATATCCCCCATACCAATAGTTATTATTTCCAGTTAACTCTTGAATTTCTTCAAATAAATTTTGTCTTTGTTCACGAATTTCTTCAAGACCTGAACTTCTCTCTAAACTTTCAATAGCTCTTAATTGATCTTCCCAAACTTGATTAAATGTATCTTGATTATCTCTTCTAATAGAATTTACTTGTTGCTGTAATTCTCTAATCTGTTCTTGAAGAGCTGAAATTCCAAGTTCTTCTTCTAATCTAATATTTTCCTCTCTAGAATTTTCATAAATTCTATTAAATTCTCTTTGGTTTCTATCATATAATCTAGACTCATCTTCATAAGATTCATCTAATAATCTCTGAAGCTCTTCATATCTTTCTCTTTCACTATCACTTAATTTTAATAAAACCCACTCTTCATCATAAGGATTATAACAACCATCAAAATAGTTTTCAATTAATTCTTGAATTTCATTAATCTCTTCATATTTTTGAGTAAGTCCTAATTCTACTTCCAAATTTTCAATTTTATTATTATATTGTTCCCAATTACCTTCTGAGAATTGATCCATATATGCATCCCAATTCTCATCATTATAATAATCATATTTAATTGGAAATATTGAATTATAAATCTCATCATATCTCGATTGTGAATTAATTCTAATTTTATTAGCCTCATTTGATAATCTCATTAAATCTTTCTCTAAACTTTTAATCTCCTCAATTTCCTGATTTGATAATATTGAATAATCAAATGAACACCAATATCTTGGTGGCATAATCATGGAAGTAGCAATTCTCTCATCCCCTTCATAACCAACACTTGAGTCATATGAAGGCTCAGATATTGCTGGTTCTACTGCATCAAAACTTCTAGTAAGTCCTGTTGAACCTACTTGAGCATATATGCTTGAAATTGTAAGTAATAATAAGATACCTACAATTAAAAATGTATTAATTTGTTTTATCATTTTTTTAGTTATTAATTATTAATTTAGTAATTTTATTTATAGTTAATTTATAATATTATTGTGTTCATAATTAGAATACCATCTTCACACATTATTTCAAATAATAATGTTAAATGTTTCCAATTAATACTTACTATAGTTTGAAACACTATATATACATTTAGTGAAACCAGTTTCAAAACTCTCTTAAAAACCTCTAATTTTACTTCATTTACATAATTTGTAATAAAAATATATAAATATCTCCAAATATAAATAATTATAATAATGAGTATTAATAAAATTAAAAAATCTCCTGAAGTAATTTATGACCAGCATTTTCTTAATAATTCTGCTATATTATCTTCAATGATTTCTACATTACAAGAAAAAATATTAAAACAAGAAATTCAAAAACTATCAATTTTAGAAATTGGAGGAGGAGAAGGAGTTCTTACAAAAGAAATTATTGCACTAAATCCTCAAGAATTTGTATGTGTTGAAATTGATGAGAATTTAATCACAAAACTTGAGTCCTTATTTTCAAGAGATACTCATAGATTAATTCACGATAATGCTATTAATTACCTTCAAAATCTTAAACCTTCAAATTTCACATTTAATGTTATAATTGGAAATATTCCTTACTCAATAACCCAACCTCTTTATACTCAACTATTTTTTTTAACTCCACAGATTGCTTTTTTTCTTCAATCTCATAAAACTTCTAGAACGATCTTAGAAAAAGAAACTAAACTCTCTTACTTACTTAACTCATTATATGAATTAGAAATCACTCAAATAATAAAAGGTGAGAATTTCACACCTCCTGCTAAAACTCTTAGTTCAACTCTGATACTCACACTAAGAAAAGATTCAGATAAAACAAATTTTGATACATTTTTAACACTTCTAACCAAAAGATACAATCAACAATTTAATAATTCAATTGTGTATTCTCTTGCACAACTATTTGGAGTTGGAAAAAAAGAGATTAAGTTAAAACTTGAAAAGGAAAATGTTAAACTCTCCTCTCAAAAACTAAATGTGATTTCAAATGAAGAATTTCTTGGAAGTATTGAGCAGATTAAAGAAGTATTTTTCAAAAAAGAATAATAGTTAGATACTTCTAAAATTAAAACATAATTTTTTAATAACTCTTAAACACTTAACTTAGAGTATGGAAAAACAAAAAATTATTAAAGACCCTCTTTACAAACAAATTCTTATCAATTCAAAACATTTGAGATATCTCAATTCCTCTGAATTTCAAAGACTTAGATATATTAAACAAACAACTTCTGCTGATTTAGTGTATCCAAATGCGAATCATACTCGATTTTCACATAGTATTGGAACTTATCATTTAATGAAGAAAGTTATAACTAATGGACATATGAATTTAAGTTCAAAGGAGCAAAATGATTTACTTTTAGCAGCTTTATTGCATGATATTGGACACGGACCATTTTCACACTTGTGGGAGAGAATATTCACTCATTTTGATCATGAAGAAGCAACTATTCAAATCCTTAAAAAATTTAAACTTCAAGATGTTCCAAACATAATTCAAAAAAAATCTCCTCTTAGTCCTTTAATTACCTCAACTCTTGATATTGATAAACTCGATTACATGGCAAGAGATTCGTATTTTGCAGGTGTAAGTTATGGTGTAATGGAAGTTGACTTTATTACACAGAGAATGTATCTAAAAGACAATAAACTTGTTATTCGACCAAGTTCCATTTCATCAGTAGAAGACTTAATTACACAAAGAGTGAATTTGTTTAAAACAGTATATTTTCATAAAGCAGTTGAAATGTTTGAACATATGCTTTATTTAATTTTTACACGGGTGGGAGAATTACTTGAGCAAGGTGTTTCAATTGAAGTTCAAAAAGATATTTTAGCATTTTACCATAAGAAAAATACTATTCAAAATTTATTAAACTTAAACGATAGTATTGTTATTAGTCAAATAATGCAATGGAAGAATTATAGTGATTCTATTCTCTCTACACTATGTACAAAATATATCAATAGAGAAACAATTAATGCGATAAATTTAGAACATACTTCAAAAAATATTAAAGACTTTGAAGAAAAATTTAACTCAGCTCTTCCTCTTCCTTATAGATACCATATTTCAAATCAAAAAATTACTATTTTACAAACTCCCATTTATGTTGAATTTGAAGATGGAAATTTAAAAGCATTGGAGGATGTGTCTAAGATAATTAAATTTTATACTACAATAGATTTTGATGTGAAGTATTTATTTTATATGTGAAATTAAATAGGAACTGGACAGGGTTGATAAAAGAAAAAAATTATATAATTAAAAATACTATACTTATAATATTAATATAAAATAAAAAATAATCAATAATTAAGTTTAAATTTAAATTTAAATTTAAATTTAAATATCTCCATTGAAAAAATATCATAATTAATCAAAGAAGCTTATAATTCTTTCTTACCCTAAGTTTTTTAAAGAATTATCACAATTATAAATTCTAAATATTAAATTTATTATTTTTTAACCATTTAACAATTTCTTCAATTAAATAATCATCTGTTGTACTAATTTTGGGACTTTCAAGTTTGAAAAATTGAGTTAGTCTTTTTGAAAATCAAACTCTTCTTGGGATAAATTACTAAATAATGTAGTAATTGCTAGTATATAACTCTCAAAAGAGTGTTTTTTACAAATTTGCTATGATACATTAGCAGCTTTTTGATAAATAGAACCTTGAAGTTTAATAAATTTGAATTTATTCCAAGAAGAATACTCATATCCCCAAATTCTATGAGAGTCAATTTTATGTTCTACGTTTACCTTTTTTGAAAATTCAATAATTTATTTATTTGCTAATTTATATGTGCTCAAATTAAATTCTAAGTATGCAATTAATCACTAATTCACCTCCTTAGAATTTGCTTCATTTGAATTTTCTATTATTTCTCTAGAATTTCTCTCTTCAATAATTATATCAATAAATTCTTGAAGTGAGCTGTAAGTATGTACTTTATTAAATTTATCCCTAATTGTTATTGTATTATTATTAATATCCTCATCTCCAATTATTATCATATAATTAAACTTATCATCATAGGCTTGTCTAATTTTATTTGAAACAGTTTGATGTTCATCAGCCATCTCAACTCTAAAATTACAGTCTAGTAACTCTTGTTTAATTTCATCACATTTTTCAATATGTCTATCTGCTACAGGAATAATCTTGACTTGATTTGGACTAAGCCAAAGAGGAAATTTCCCTGCAAAATGCTCTATCATAATTGCCATAAATCTCTCAACACTTCCTAACACTGCTCTGTGAATCATTACAGGTCTTTCACTGTGACCTTGATTATTTTCAAATGTTAAATCAAATCTCTCAGGCAAATTGAAATCTAATTGAATTGTTGCAGTTTGATGCACTCTTCCTAAACAATCTTTAATTCTAAAGTCAATTTTAGGTCCATAAAAAGCACCATCTCCTGGGCAAATTGTAAACTCTTTTCCATTTCTAAGAATTGCATCTTCAAGTGCTTTTTCAGATAAATCCCAAATATCATCACTTCCTAGTTTTCCCTCAGGCCTCGTTGAGAGTTCAATTTCATACTCCATTTTAAAGGTATCTTTGTAAATAAAATCTACCAGTTGAAGAGCTTTATCAATTTCATCTACAATTTGCTCTTTAGTACAAAAAATATGAGCATCATCTTGACAAAACTTTCTCACTCGTGTTAACCCACTTAACGCTCCAGATAATTCATTTCTGTGTAAAACTCCAAAGTCTGCAACCCTAAAAGGCAAATCCCTATACGATTTAAACTCATTTTTAAAAATCAAACAGTGAGATGGACAATTCATAGGTTTTAAGGAAAATTGAGTATGCTCAATATTTACAATAAACATATCATCTTTGTAATGCTCCCAGTGACCTGATGTCTCCCATAATTTTTTATTAAACATATTTGGAGTCATCACCTCTCTAAAGTCATGCTTAACATATTGTTCTCTTACAAATTGCTGAAGTTCTTTGTAAATTATGAACCCTTTTGGTAAAAAAAATGCCATCCCAGGTGCATATTCATGAGACATAAATAACTTTAACTTTTTACCTAGAATTCTGTGATCTCTTTTTTTAGCTTCTTCAAGCATGGTATAATACTCATCCATTTCACTTTTTTTCCAAAACGCAGCACCATATACTCTGTTGAGTTGTTTATTTTCACTATTTCCTCTCCAATATGCTTTAGTCATCTTCTCAAGTTTAAAGGCTTTAATTAAACCTGTTCTTGAAAGATGTGGACCCTTACATAAATCTGAGAATTCTCCTTGATTGTAGAATTGTAATTTTCCATGCTCTACACCTCCTTCAAATTTTTCTTCTTCACTTAATGAGTGAGATATAATTCCTTCAATAATTTCAAGTTTGTATTCATTATCTTTAAAAAATTCTCTAGCTTCATCAATTGTTTTAAATTCTCGTTTAATTTCTAAATCATCTTTAATGATTTTTCGCATCTCTTCTTCAATCATTGGTAAATCTGACTCTGTTAAATCATCACAATCCACATCATACCAAAATCCATTTTCAACAGGAGGACCTATTGTAATTTTTGCTTGAGAGAATAATCTCAATAATGCTTGAGCAAATACGTGTGCAGTTGTGTGATTGAGAATATCTTTTGCTTCTTTGTCTTTAGAAGTAATAATTTGAAGTGTTGAATTCGTAGTGATAGTGGTCGTTAAGTCAATTAATTCATTATTATCTAACTTACCCGCAATAGCTACTCTTGCAAGACCTTCACTAATTTGTTTTGCTACATTAAACACACTAGGAGCATGCTCAAATTGTAGTACTTTACCATCACTAAGTGTAATTTCAACCATAGTAATAGTAATAATATAAAATTGTTTTATATAATTTTGTATAAAAATTTATAATTCTTTGAAGTTTTTCTGATAAATTTCTCTATATGTTCTTTTTAAATTTTCTATCATATATGTATGATATTTTATTTTATGTCCATCCCTATATTTATTCATAACTTTATTCATTTCATTTGAATTAGATTTAAATATAACCATAGGTAAATAATTATAATCAATTAGTATCTTATTCATTAGTAATCTCCCAGTTCTTCCATTTCCATCTAAAAATGGATGAATTATTAAATACTTCATATTAAACTCAAAAGCAAGTTCAATTGGGTGTATTTCTTTTTTATTTTCTCGATACCAACTAAATAAATTTCTAATTTCTTCTTTTACTTTCTCAGGAGGAGTCGTAGGATTAGCTAAACCTGTAACTTCATTAAATCCTACCTCATTTGCTTTTTTTTTGTAACCTATTGGATACTTTTCTCCATTTTCCATAACTAAATCCTTAGTTAAGATAGAATATAATTTTTTTAAAGATGTTTCATT
The DNA here is from genome assembly GCA_047602745.1 of Candidatus Woesearchaeota archaeon. Lineage (GTDB taxonomy): Archaea > Nanobdellota > Nanobdellia > Woesearchaeales > UBA583 > UBA583. The sequence goes on from JBLKOJ010000028.1 coordinate 10,990, forward strand.
AAATACAAATTTTTCTTTTAGAAATTTCCAAGCCTTAAGAGAATTTATAACCTCTTGAACTTCATTTTTATTTTTATGAGAAGATTTTTTTTTATCAACTAGTTTTACAACTTCATTAAAAGTTATTTTACTACCCTCAATTGCATTTGAATTATGAATAAAATATTTTAGAAATAGTAGTTCTAGAGATTTTTCTTTTTCTTTATTTTTAATAAAATCTAATTGAAATTTAGAATTTATTTCTTCTAATTCTTTGAAAAAAGTGTGATTATAACCAATTTTTAATTTTTTAATTTGCTCTAATCTTATTTCTAACTCTTTTTCATTAAAAAAATCTATGTGTTGGGAAATTAGTTTATTAGTACTATTTTTATCAATATTTTCAATAGCTCCTAAATACTTTGTAATTTTCTTATTTTTTCCAGAAAATAATCTTACATTATGAACTAAATACAAATACTCCTTTCCATTTACTTTTTTTATAAGTTCATAAACCATAGTTTAATTAGGTAGCACAAATATATAAAAGTTTGGTTTATTTTTAGGTCTCAAAAAGTCTAAATTTAAAAAAAAATTACATTGCTTATGAAATTTTTTAGTTAGTAAATTCAGTAATCCTCCTTTAAATACCCTTTAAATACTCCTTAAAGAACTTTAGAGAGTTTTTATTGAAATTAGATTTAGGTAGCATAAAAGTAGTAAGAAACATATTAAAAATATAAAAAATTATAGTTGAATTAGTACTACTCCTCCTGCTATCCCTATTACACACAATGCTTTGATAATAAGCTGCTTAAATTCAATATTTTCCTCAAAATATGAAGGAAGAAATTTAGTAAATAGTATTCCAAAGATGAATAAAAAAATATATTGCACATTTGTAACTACTGATACTAATGCAACACTTGGGGCAATTGAAATGACATAATTATATACTAAATCAGGAAGAAGAGTTAAAATATTAACAATAACTATAAGAAATATGAAAATTTTTCTACTTATAATTTTTTTACTAGATGTTATAATTTCAATTCTTGAAGGTTTGTAAAATAACATTGAAATTAAAAATATAAAACTTCCCAAAAAAATCCAAAACATAACTGAGAAAAATGAATGTAAATCAAAAAAATATCTCAATAAGGTAAAATAAGTAGCAATGATTAATGAGTTGATAATCATATACACAAATGCTCTATTAACTTTAAAAATAGATATAATTGATGTTATCTGAGTACTATTAATCATTATGAGTGAACTTATAATAATTATAAAACTAGCTACATATTGTGAAATACTTAAAGAAGTTCCAAGTAAAATAAATTCAAATATCATAATAAAAATTGTAACAAATACAAATAAAGAACCAACTTTTGAGCTCTCCTCTATTTCAAGTGCTTTTGCATATAATATAAAACCTGCTAAGAAAAAAAATCCTATAATTAAAAGAATACTAATCTTAAATAAACCTAGAAACTCATAAAATCCTAGTATCAATAAAATTAGAATAGCTGTTGGTAGAGAAAGTATGCTTGTTAAAAAAATAAATGAATATACGCTTGAAAAAAAATTTGTAACTAAAACTTTATCATAAAAATTTGCAAGTGCCCAAATAAAAGGAGGGATGATAATTAAAATTAACCACAACTCCAACATAATTCAATGAAATTGAAAATAGTTTATAAAGTGATTGACTTTAGGATATTTTCTAAAAAATGCATGATAAAATAAATTTTACTAAATTTAATAATAATTTAGAAGAAATACTTATTACTTAGTTCATTAGTGATGTTGTGATTGGTAATTCCTCAAAAACTAATAAATTATCTAATTTAATTATTTATCAATACAAACTCAATTTGGGAAAATTTAAATGGGAAATTCATTAATAATTTAACTTATCTCATCTTTATTGTTTTTTATATAATTTTTTTACAATATTTTTTATCTTGTTAATTCAAATTACATATTAATAATTTTTTTTATTTCTTCAACAATGATATGTAATACCTTTGATTGTTCATGATAATGAATAATAACGTTACAAACTCTTAAATTCTCAAGTTCATCAAGAGATGTTAATAATTTCAATTCTTCTAATTCTTTAAATGTAGTTTTACTTGAATAAGTTATGTGTTCACCCGTGTCCATCTCTTCATTTTCAACATAGTGAATTGTTGACAAAAACTCTTGAGTATCTTTAAATTCTCTTTTCCATGCATGAAGTCCTGTATATTTCATCTCCTGAGTTTGGTCATCAATAATTCTTAAATCTGCATGATGAATATTAACTATTTTAGTTAGGGAATTTCTAAAATTTACAAATTCAATGAAAGTTTGAGGTAAAAGTTTGTAATAATTAGAACATACGATTAAATCTGGTTCATAATCTAAGAGTTGCATTGCTAAAATATCAAAATACTGAGTCTTATTCTTATCATAAATTTTATCTTTATCAAAATAATGAACATAAAAGTTCCCAAGCATCTCTTCTTCAACATCTAAAGGAATTTTTCTATCCAGAATTAAAAATACTTCGAATTCAGGACAACTTCTTGCTACTTCAAATGCTATATTAGTTGCAGAGGAAGATAAAAAAACAATTACAGGTTTTTGAAATTCTTTTAAGTTCATATCTACTTAGTTTAATTATTGTGTGTTTTTAAAATTAATCCTCAAGTTTTCTTATCAAATTAGTTATCAAGTTTCTTATTTGTTTTTTTATTGGTTTTCTTATTAAATATTAAACCTAATAACTTTTCTTCTTCAATTTTCTCATATGAACCTTGTTTTAAATCAAATTGTTCTAAATCCAAACTTCCAATCTTAGTTCTATGTAATACTTTAACTCTATATCTAAAATACTCAAAAAAAGTTCTAATAATATGTTTTTTACCTTCACTGACTTTTACTTCATACCAAAATAATTTTTGATTGGTTTGTTCAAATCTTATTTGTTCTCTTATTTGTTCCCCTATCTGTTCTCCTATTTGTTTTTTAAGTCTTAAATTAAAATTTGAATAATTTAGAGGAATTATACTCAAAGGTTTTGAAATTGAATGTTCAATAACTATTCCTATACTAAGTAATTTATGTTTATGTTTTTCATCAAGTTTTCTGTCTAATCCCACTATATATGTTTTTTTAATATTTGAACTTGGATGAATGATTTTTTGAATTATTTGTGAATTCGTTGTAATTATAATTAAACCACTAGTTAAAACATCTAATCTTCCTACACATTTTAATAAGTTGAAATGAGATGATTTAGAGGAGAATCTTGAAAAAATACTTGGATGAATATTTTTAAATGTATTTCTTGAACACTCATCCCCTATTTTTTTATTCATAATATATGTGATATTTGAAATTTTAAAATTTTTAGAATATTTTTTTGAATCTATATAAATTATAATATCATCTCTTACTAACTCACCAATTTGTGCAATTCTTCCATAAATTTTAACTCTTCCTTGTTTTATATATTCCTCTGCTTTTCTATTTGATAAAATTCCTCTTCTTGCAATTACTTTGTGAATTTTAACTAAATGTTTATTATTTAAATTAGAAGGAATATTTTTCTCTTTCATACTTTAATTGATTATTTATAATTATTAAATCTTAGTATTAGAAAAGTAAACTCAAATATTTCTTAGAAATGTTGTATTAAATAGTTAAAGAGAATATTAATAAAGTTGTAAACTCTAATAATAATATGAATAAAACTCCAGAATTTCAAACATATTTAGAGCAATCTCAACTACAAATTGAATCATATTTAAAACTTATTAAACAAGAGAATATTGAACTAGAACTTGAACAATGTAGTGATATTGAAGAAAAACAAGTATGTGAATTATATGAAATTGGAGCCTCTAAGCCCGTTGTATATATATTTTCATCTTCGAAATATATTTCAGAAATAGAAGAACACAGATTTAAACATCTCCTCTCAACAAGTGCTAGAACGTTTAAACTTATGCAAGCAATTAAAAATGCTAGAGAAAAACACAACTCTATAAAACTTACAATTTCTCAGATTATTCAAGAATTAGATTTACACTCAATTCAAGAAAAACATACATATATTTCACATCTTCTATCTTTGAGTTATTATTTTAATTGGGATTTAGAGAAAAAAAGTAATGAAGTTGATACTCAGTCTTATTTACTAGCACCCCATTCATTTATGAACATTTTAAATGAGAGATATAATCTTACAAATATTTTAGCTTTATATGAGGATGAGAGTATTTGTATCTATCTAAATTCAAAGCATGAGCTAATTTGTTTTTTTAAAGTTCAAAATAAATTTAATAAAAAAGATATACAATTTAAAATCTTATCTGCTCTAAAAGAAATTTTAGCACTAAAATCAATTAATTTGAAATAGTTTTTTCATTGTAGCTATAATAAAATGGATTTACTAGAGTTTTTAAAAAAAAAATCTTCTCACTCTCAATCTTATTCTCAAAACGATTTAATTATAAATAATTCTTCATATAATCCATTACATTCACTCTCAACTAGCTATAAAAAAGAATCTAAAGAAGAATTTATCTTAAAACTAGAACAAGATTTAAATTTTAAAATGCAAAAAAAGGAACATTTTGATTTTTTAGTTAAACTTATGCTTTGTGATAAAAAACACTCCTCTGCAAGATATAAACATCCTTTTATTGAAATTAGGCTTTCAAAATATAATTCTAAAAAAATTCTTGAAGACCACAGTAAATTTCTCATTTCAAAACTTTTAAACAAACTAGATTTAAAAAAATCTAAATTTCCTTCAATTTCTCATAAAAATTCAACTCATGAATTTATTAAATCAATTCAAAGAGGTTACTTTTATGTAGCAAATTATAAAATTAATCTTGTAGTAAATTCAACTAAAACTGTAATAAAAATTGAAAAAAATACAAATAGAAAGTATTTTAATGAATTAGATAAAGAATCAAATGAAAAATTAAATGAAATTACAGTATCTCTTCCTAACATTAATAGAATTAAAAATATATTTTTGCTAAAAGATAATTCAGAAATTTACATACAAAATTTAAAAGGAGAAGAACTATCCCTATTGAAAAAAGTTGAACATCAAGTAGCAAAATGTCTATGCTCATATTTTCAAAAATTTATTCAAGATAAAGTTATAGAACTTAATTTAAAAACTTTAAAATCTCCTCTTAATGAAATCTCATTGAATTATGTTCATTCAAAATGGGGACATTGCACTTCAAAAAATGATATTATGCTTCATATCTCACTTCTCAATTCAAATTTAAATGTGTTTGAATATGTGATATATCATGAACTTGCACATACAATTGAAAAAAATCACTCTCAGACTTATTGGAAAATTTGCAATTCTTTAACACCACATACTATAGATGCTAGGAACTATCTTAAAAATTCTCCTCCAATACTTTTTATGGAACATCCTAATTTAGAAATTAAGCTATACTAAGTTGATTTGAACTTAATTTGAAAAATACGTTTCTTACAAAACTATTTAAATTTACTTTCATTAAAATATATTATAATGATTAATATTAATGAAAAAGCTCCTAAACTTAAAAAAAAAAAGTTTAAAGAGTTAATTGAAGATTCTAAATATATTACAATTAATGAATTTATTAAAAAGAATACTTCAAAAGAAGTCTTAGTATTTGATACCAATTTTCTCTTTGTACCATTTGAATTTAGAGTTGAGATTATCTCTGAAATTATTAAAATCTTAGGAAACGATGTATCATTTGTAATTTTAAGAGAAACTCTTGATGAACTTGAAAGAATCGAACAAAAGAAAACAAAAAATAAAAAATTTCTTCCCCTCATTGCAACACTTCTTAAAAAATACAACGTGTCAATTCTCATCTCACAAGAAAAAATAAAAAAGTCCTCCTTTTATGTAGATGCAATTCTTCACACATTACCTAAAAATTGGGTGATTGCAACAAATGATAAAGAATTGAAACAAAGTTTATGGAAAATTCCTAGAAGAGTAATATTTATGAGACAAAAATCATATTTAGATATTAAATAAATTTATAATTTAGTATAACTCTATAGTTTATTTAAATTATAGAAAAAATTGATCCGAAATGATCCGCCCCAGACTCGAACTGGGGACCACACGATTATCAGTCGTGCATTCTAACCAACTGAACTAGCGGATCATCATTATATGTTATAATATAGATAATCTAAAAATAATCCCTCAAATACTTCTAAAAGAAGTATAGAATGCGTTGAAAGATTAATAGTTAATTAATAATTTGAGCGCCTCATGCAGGACTCGAACCTGCGACAACATGGTTAACAGCCATGTGCTCTACCTACTGAGCTAATGAGGCATATTCTTAATAACTTAATAACTCTTTATAAATATTTTGGTTCGAGTCTTGGTCGTATAGGAGAATTGTTCTTACTTCAAAGAAGTGAATATAAAGAAACATTTATAAATGTTGCAAACTTATATTTAGCATGAATAAAGAATTTGCTAAATCAATTGATAAAGAAGTATCAAGAGCTTTTAAAAAAGTTAAATATGATATAGAAGACTTACGAAGACTTGTTAATACGAAACAAGATAAACAAGATAATGTATTACTTGAGTTACATAAAACTAAATCTGAATTGAGAATTGAATTTAAAGAGGATATATTAGAACTCCAAAAAATTATGGATAAAGAAATTTCAACTCTTAGAAAAGAAGTCTTATACTACAGAGAATTGTGCGAGGAGTATAGAAAAGAAGTCTTATCACATAAAAAGAATCAAGAAATAGAATTTGAAAACCAAAATGAAATTGAGGATTATAAGAGTTCGACATCACCAAAAGAGTCCAATATGCAAAGAGAGCTTCATTATAAAAAAGTTGCAGCAAACAACTCTATATATAAACCGACTCCACAACCCCAAGAATTTGACTCTAGTGAAATTAATAGTAATAGTGATATTTCTCAAGAACACAAAAAGACATATCTTAAATGGATTACAATAGGAGATTCGGATTTAGATTCAATTGATGAGGTGTATGTAAGATGAATACTACAAAACTAGTTTTTTACTATATATTTTTATTAATTACAATTATAAATGTAATGCTAATGTATGTAGATGCTTTATCTCCTAACAATGTTCAAGCAAGTCTAATGTTTTTATTAACTCTTTTAGTGCTTTTATTTAACGGTCTTTTAATGACTATTGCTACTTCAAGTCCTAAAAGAAGAGTGATAAAGAACTCATTTAGAATTCAATTAGTATTTATAATTGTATTAGTTATAGGAAGTATTGCTTTGAGAATTTTAGATGTTATAAATGGAACTCTTGATATAATGTTTATTTGGAGAATTTTTGCAACTGCTCTATATATAGTAATTTTAACATTTACAATTGGACTATCAAGAGATGTGTTTAAATTACTTTTAAGTATTTTTGAAAAAAAACAAATTGAAGAAAATTAATTATCTAATTAAATATTAAAAGTTTAGTTAATTTTATATCAATTTTTAACAAAATCTTTGATACATAAATCAAAAAAATTCACATTTCTGATAAGTTATATTTTTAAAATTTAACACAAAGAATAACAATTCTACTATAAATTATCATCTAAATCTATCTCTTCTAAGTCCAAGTCGTCATCTATAATCGAATCTACATTTTGTTTTTTCTTATTATTTTCCTCTACATCTTGTGAAATTTCTTTAAAACTACTTCCTTCTTTTTGTGATGAATTTTTTGAGTTTTCTGAGTTTTTTGAATCTTCTTCAACCATATCAGCTAATTCTTCTTCAGATTTATTTACAAATACTACATCATTTACAATTAATTGTAGCTCCCCTGTCATCTGATTCTCCCCAACATTTCCAACCACTTCTATTAATGAACCTACTAATAATTTTGAAACTTTTCTATATGACTCCAAATCTTCAGCTAGTTTGACAATATCTTCACTTGATTTTGAAAATAATAACTCAGCTCTATCTCTAAAAGCAACAATACTCATAGTTCCACTTGAATCATTAACTACTACATTTGTAATTGGAATTTTTATAGGGTCAACTTCACCATGCTCAGGAGAAATATATTTTCCATCATCATTAAATACTTTTTTAAATGTGTGTGGACATCCTAAATAAAATCTAGGAACATCAATATCTACAATTGTAGCTTTAATTGAAACATTTCTATCTTCAAGTTCTAACTCTTCAATTAATTTAGGTGTACTTTGAGGCCTAATATTTTTAACATGAATATCTTCAACGTAACTAGGATTTACAACTAACTCACTATATTGAGAAAAATGAAGTTCCATTCTAGAAGTAGTAGTATTTTCTCTTACATATACATTTTTAATATCTAAAATTGTATCTCTTTGAACATCTTGAAGTAGTTCTGCTTTATCTCCCCAAAATGCTACTCTAATAATTCCAGTCTCATCTCCAACTAACACTGATTGAATTTGACCTTTATCACCTGATTTCATTGTAAAATGGACCAAATCATATTTTTTAAGAACTTTTGAAGTCAAACTTAATGAAATATTTGGCCGATTTATTTCCTCAATTTTAACATAGTCTTGAGAAGATGGTGTTTGTACCTTAGCTTCAAGCTTTACTCCTAATTCATTTGCAACTATGTAAATTGCCCCTTCCTCTGATACTAATCCTGATAAATCTTTTATTTTTTTTTCAACAAGAGTTTTTAAATAAGAAATTTCTTGTGAAGATTTAGAAGAAAGAGTTTCATACAACTTATCTAATGATTCCATAATAATTATGTGTAATTTAATTTTATAAAACTTTGTATTATGTACAATTGAAAAGTGGTACTTATCTTAATTTAAAATAGAAATAACTATTCAATTTTAAAATTATTACAAAAATACTTAAATTAAAAATATTAAATCTCATTAGTTAAATTATTAAAAAATGGTTTTTAGAAAAAATAGATATACCCATAGTTATCATAATTCTCACAATAATTATCACTATAATAACTTTCATAATCACAATCCTAATCTTTCATTTATAAGAACTATGCCATATACAATGTTATTAACTTTGACATTAATTATATGCTATATATTACAGCTACTAGGTATTATAAGTATTGAACAAGTTGCTCTAAATACCCAAAAAATATTTGAATTTAATCTAATTTCGGCTTTTACCTCTTTGTTTTTTCATGCAAGTTCATTACATATAAGTTTTAATATTCTAGCTTTAATAATATTTTCAAGAAAAGTTGAACAAGAAATTGGGATAGGAACGGTATTTTTATTTATTTTTGGAGGAATTTTAGCAAATATAATTGTCTCATTATATACTGGAATTATTGCTGAAGAACATTATTTGAGTATTGGCGCTAGTGCTGGAATTGCCTCATTAATATTTTTTACTATTATTGCAAGACCCCTATCTTTACTTACGCCTTTTGCATGGTTTATCATTCTCATTGATATATTAAATATTACTAATCAAAATACTACAACTAATCATGCTGTTCATGTAACTGGATATATAGCTTCACTCTTACTAATATCGATAATTAACTTTAGAAACAAGAAATTCGTATATAGGTCAATATTGTTTAATTTCTTAGGACTAATTGGACTTTACTTTGGTTTAACCTATTATGGATATCTAATTTGAATTTTTTTATATTTATTTTAAATTTTATTTTAGAATTCATTATTTAAATAATTAAAAATAGTATAATTTAGCATTTAAAGTGTTAGTTTTGAAATAAAAAAATTAATTTGAACTATGTAAAATTGCTTCATGTTCTGCAATATTTCTTCTAAGCATTTCTACTTTTCTAGTTTTATTTTCTTCATTCATTAAAGAACCACAAACAGGGCAAGTAAAATTTTTCTCTAGAGCTTGTTCAAAAGGGGCTCTTAGACAATAATTAGGACATAAATAAAATGTCGTCTCCTCTTCTTTTTGTAATCTCTCTTTAAACATTTCAAGACTTTTTTTCTTCTCATTAACATATACTCTATCAAAATTTTCTTCTACAACTCTCCAATAATATAAATACCATCCTTTTTCTTTATCTTTTCTTCTATCATAATCAATTAAATTCTTCGCTTTTAATTCATATAACACACTTCTAACTTGACTAACGGGAAATCCTAAATTTTCATTTATCTCAAATTCACTCGCCCCCGGATGAGAATGTAGAAATTCAACTACTTGAGATGCTTCTTCTCCCACTAATTCTAAAGTGATATCAATTATTTTATCTAATTCCATTTTTGTTGAGTTTATATTGAACGCCTTTATTGTTTATAAAGCTGCCGACTATTTTATTTGAGAATTTATACTAAATAATAAAATAATTTCATTATTTAAATTATATTACTTCGAAAAATCAAGATTTTTGTACATTTGATACTCCAATTATATACTGTGAGATAAGAGTGGAATTTTCATTATTAAATGTGAGTCCATTTGTAATTAATTCTGTTGGGTGCGAACTGGTTAATAAGATATTAAATATGTATAAATCTCCTCTAAATAATAAACCAACAACTGAGGTAATTAGAGATGAGTAGGAAGGTGAAATTGAACCTACATTAATATTTTCATCAATAAATTCAAAAATTTGAGTATTAATATCTTGGTTCTCAATTTTATTTTCAACATTAATAAATGTTTGGTATACATTAGTTCCCGCATGCTCTATACTTTTTCTAACTAAAATATGGGTATTCTGAATTGATTTGAAAATTGTAGGAGTAGAATTTATTGAAAAAGTAGAATTAAATTCAACTTCAATTATTACTTCTAAAGGTATAGAATTTCTATCTTGCATGTTCAAATCATAAAAATTAGTCTCGTTTTGATAACAAGAAACTGTGTCTTCTAAAATTGAATTCACGAAAATCCTACATGTTCTTTCTTGAGAATCTGAGGGTGAAATCCTCCATTCTAATTGTACTGAAGTATTATATAAAAATTTACTGTTATTTACAGGAGCTATTATCTCAATTTCTGGAGGTTTTGGTGGAGGAGTTATTTCAAATGTAATAAATGAATAACTAACGTTTCCTAAAGTATTATTTGCAAAAACTTCAAGTGTGAAATTTCCAATCCCAAACTCAATTATTTCAGCTGAAGTATAAGTTTGATTTGTTCCGTTAAAGTCATATAATATTGTATCTAAATCAAGGCCTGTTACTTCAATTTCTAAGAGTTGGCTTGAATTTGTTGAAATTGAATTGTTAGTAGGACTAATTATATTAATTTGAGGAGGGTCAATACAAATTCCATTAGTTCCCCAAAGAGGTTTCATCCCGTTAGTATCAAGAGGAGAATCACTTGCAAAATTATCTGGCTCACTTAAGATCACAGAAACATTCCAACATCTTAAATCACCATCAAAACTAGTAGCACCTTTAAACATACTACTCATATTAGTAACACTACTAACATTCCAACTACTTAAATCACCTCCAAAACTAGTAGCACCTTCAAACATACTACTCATATCTGCAACACTACTAACATTCCAACTACTTAAATCACCTTCAAAACTAGTAGCACCTTCAAACATACTACTCATATCAGTAACACTACTAACATCCCAACTATTTAAATCAACATTAAAACTAGTAGCACCTTCAAACATACTACTCATATCAGTAACACTACTAACATCCCAACTACTTAAATCAACATTAAAACTAGTAGCACCTTCAAACATACTACTCATATTAGTAACACTACTAACATTCCAATAACCTATGTCATCATTAAAATTGGTACTTCTAAATAAATTAGTCATATTTGTTACCTGACCTGTGAAAATATTAAAAATATTGTCCTCAAAAGTATAATTATTATTGTCAGGACCTAAAATTTCAAAACTTTCATCCCCTCCCGCTGAGCTACTTGCAGCTTCTCTTAACATTGCATTATCTACAATAAGCATATTCTCACAAGGAGCACCCGTTCCAATTGAACCCACATTGGCTGAATCATAACACATTGAACTAAATGAAAAAGATATTAACGAATAACTAATTAGACCTAAAATTAAAAAAAACCTGTGAAATATATTTAAATTCATTAATTATTAATAATATTATTAATTTTTAAAATGAAGTATTAACTTTAAAGAAATTAAATAAAATATCAATTTAATAATATAAATATATATTTGAAATTTTAACAATAATTTAAAAAAATTAAAGATAAATTCGATTTTTAACAAAATATTAATCATTAATTCTCTGCCCTGCAATTTCTTGTTTAAGTCTAAAATGTGTATCATACTCCTGTGTTGGAGCTATTTTATGGGTAGTTGCAGCTATAAACTTGTTATCAGAACTCACCAGAACACTTCCAGCGTTATACGCCTTAGAAGCACCTGGATTAATATATGGAGTTCCATTAGTTTGATTAGTTGTTTCTTCATGAATATGACCTCCTAAATACATCTTTCCTTCAAGACCTTTATTGTCAAGTTGCTTTCTCAAATACGTTTCTTCAAGTCCCGCATGCATTGGATGAGTTGGGTCTCCATGTCCAATAAAGACGTCAGCATTATTATCAATATTTTGAGGAATTCTCTCAAGTCGAGTTTTAATTACCCTTTGAACTTCATGCTCTATTTCATCATTAATCTCTTTTAGTCTTCCTGGTGCAAATCCAAATTGAGCTTTTCTCACCGAATATTTTATTAAATCATCAATTTGCCTATTATTAATGTGAGAAAACCCCAACTCCTCTTGTACATATTGTTTTAATTCTTGAAATGGTTGTGAATTGTATCTCATCTGAGGAATTTGTTCAATTAGTTCATTTGAACCCATGAAATCTCTTCCCAAAATCGGACCATAAACACTCCCCGTAGCAGCAGCTAATGGCCTATTTATTTTTATTCCTCTAAGGCTTCGTGTTTCTCCTTCCTTAAGATAGGAATCTGAAAATATTTCTTGTACTTGATAGGGTATATCATGGTTTCCACTAATAATTACAAAATTCTCTTCATTCAACCCATATTTATCAAATATTTGTTTAATTTCTTCTAAATTTCTTCTAGAATGGTTTTTAATTGCATCTTCTAAATGTTTATGTAATTTACCTCTTTTTTTCCTAAATTCTTCTAATTCTTCTTTTGTTTTAAAAGGAGGTTCAAACGAACCATATAAAAGCATTTGAAATTGTTGCAGTATTTGTTGATCTTCTTGTGTTTTAATTCCTTGAATAAAAAATTCATCACTCACCCCCACCTCATCCATTAATTCTCGATATAATGACTCAAATTCCTCAGCTGACTCGCCTTTAAGTTCTCCTTCTTTAATCAAAGTACTTGGTAGAAATGCTCTAAATCTATGTTCTTGAATGTCAAATAAATCGGGTCCTATATCTCCAGTATGAACTAGAATAGTATTCTCAGGAATAGTTCCAAATTTCTCAACATGTTCAAGTACATTCTCATCTTGAAATAATTTTAATAATCTTGACTCTAAATCTTGTGCTTTACTCTCAGTATCTGTAATATGAAGAATCTTCTTGCCTCCTCTACTAAAAATGTCATTAGAAGTCTCTTGAGCTCTAAGTTTGGAAATTGCTCCCTGCTCAGTAAAATTATTTGCTCTAAGTAGTTCTACTTGTTCTCTTCTCTGATTTAAAATTTGTTTTTGTACTTCTTCTTGGCCTCTTTGAATTATTTTTTGAGATTTTTGAGGATATAATTCTTGAAATTGTTGAACTTTTAACATTTCTTCTTCATTAAGAGAGTGTGTTTGAAAATATTTTGTAACGAGTTGCTCAAATTCTGCCTCATTAAGATTGTGTGAATTAGTAAATTTTTCACCTGCTTGAGATTGAATTGAATCTTCTAATTTTTTTTGTGTAGTTTCTTTTGACATTTTTAAGTAATTTATATATTAAATTAGAATAAAGAATGTTTATAAATTTATATATTTAGATTAAACTATTAATGGTTGAATTGTTGTTAAATACTATTATTATCCTAATTAGTTTCTATATTCTTTTTAAATCTTCTTATTATCTTGTAACAATAAGTAGTATTTTCGCTCATAAATTTAATATTTCTAAATTAATAATTGGCCTTACAATTGTAGCTATTGGAACTTCTCTTCCTGAGCTTGCATCTGTTTTTTTTGGAGTTATAACATCATACAATGGAAGTGAGTTTTTAACTGGAACTATTATAGGTTCAAATATTGCAAATGTTCTACTAGTTGGAGGAGTTTTATTAATATTTTCACAAAATAAAATCAATTCATTTACATTTAAGGAAAATATTTTTTTACTAAGTAGTGTGGTCTTATTTATAGTCCCCTTTCTAACTTCAATAAACTTATATATTATTTCGATTCTTTTGTTAATTAATTTCTCCTTATATCTTCTGCTCTTCCATGTTAGAATAAATCTAAAAAAATTTAAAATTTGCAAAATCTCATCTTCAAAAAACGAAAAAAATGAGGAAATTGAGGAAATTCTTTCAAATCCACTTACAAACAAAAGTAATATAATACTTAGTTTTTATTTACTAATTAGTATATTTTTCTTGAGTGCTAGTGCTAGATTAATTGTATTTTCAATTGATGAGATAGCTACTATTCTTCAAATACCAACATTTATTTTAACTTTTACAACTATTGCTATTGCCTCATCTCTTCCAGAATTATTTGTAACTATTCAGGCAGTGAAACTAAAACAACAAAACTTAGCTATTGGTAATATTATTGGCTCCAATATTGCAAATATTTTACTTATTGGAGGAGTAGGTATATTCATTTCAAAAATAAATTCGATACCCGTTTTTATAAATTCGTTTCTCCCAATTTATTTTTTGATTATTATTACAATAATTCTAACACTATTTCCCTTCATTAGTAAATTCAAATATTCAAGAATTTTAGGAATTATTCTTATAATAGTATATTTATTAATCTTAGTTGTTAATTTCTTAAACTAAATATAATCGTCCTTATTTGAATTATTATTTAAATTTATTTTTTTAATATAACTGCTATATGTATTTGAAATTCTTTGTGAGTTTAATTATTCCAATTAGAGAACTTCAACTATTTTCTCTATGATAATTACAGGGCATTATTTCACTAAAAACATCTTCTTCAAAAAGGAGTTAAAAATTCAATTATGCTCATAAGAATTACACAGATAATCTTATCAAAATAAGAAATTAATCCTACGCAAATAATAAATTAAAACTCCTTCACTATATTCAAAATTTCATCAATTGTTTTTACTTGCATCAATTTTTGTCGCAATTCTCTAGCCCCACTAATTCCTTTAAAAAAATACATTGCTTGATGTTGAATTCTATAAACTTCCCTTTGAAGTGTTATATTTTTCAAATGATTTAAATAGCGTAAAAAATATTCTTTTTGTTCTTTTTTTTTCAAATCATCTTGCTCTTCTCTACTTAACTCTTTAAGTTCATCTTGTTTTTTTAGAAATTTGCTTTTATTATTTTTATACTCTAAAAAATCTTTAAAAATTTTAGGATTTCCAATTGCTCCTCTTCCAATCATTAAAGCATCTGCGTGAGTCCCCACATACTCATCAATTTGCTCTGGTTTTGTAATATCTCCATTCCCACATAAAAAGATATTAGTTTTTTCATAAATCTCTTGAATTGCGTCCCAATTAGCTTTTCCAGAATACTTTTGTTTAGCAGTTCTACCATGAACAGCTAGCATATCAGCACCTGCGTCTTCAATTTCTTTTGCTACATCTAAATATGTCGTTTTTTCATAACCTAGACGTATTTTAGCAGTAATTGGCCTATCAATTTCTTTAACTAATTTCTCAACAATAGCACCCACATTTTTAGGATCTTTAAGTAATATTGCTCCTGAATCATTACTATTTACACACGCTGAAGGACATCCAAAATTAATATCAATAAAATCAGCTTCGTGCTGAATTTTTTTAGCAGCATCTACAAATGTTTGAGGATTATGCCCAAATAATTGAATTGAATTGGTCTTTAAGTTTTCTCTTTTATATCTTGACTCCATTACTTTATCTCTAACTAAATCATCTACTGATGTAAGTTCAGTTGTTCCATATGCACTCCCCTCTTCCTCACATAATGTTCTAAATCCGATGTCTGTAACTTCATCCATTGGTGCTAATAAAAAAGGTGTTTTCTCAAGTAACAAAGAAGGTGTTTTTTTCATCTATTTGTTATAAATTTACACAATGTTTATAAATTCAATTGTTATAATTATTATATGGAAGATGCTTTGGGAGTATTAATTGAATTTAGAACATTATTTATAGCTTTACTTATGTGGATAATAATTTATGCATTATTAGTTACAAAAGGACCATTTAAAGAAGCAGATGCAAAAATAAATGCTGGTATTTCAGCTCTTGCTGCAATTATTGTATCACTAAGTGGAGTTGTAGCTTTTGCAGTGAGTTACTTATTCACATTTTTTGGAATTTTAATTGTAACTATTTTTATTATTGCAATGCTCTTAAATTTCTTAGAAATAGATATTCCTAGTTTAGGATTAAATGGTAAAATAGTACTAGGAGTGTTTATCTTATTATTTCTAGGAATTTTAATAAATGCATTCTTTGCAATGAGCAATGAATTCTCCCAAGACACATTTAATGAAATGGAGTATCAATCTCAAATAAATACCAACCCTAATGTAGGATTTGGAGAATTTGAAGCAGAAGTTTCTGGAAATTGGTTCACAGATTTGATTAATAGTATTCCAGCTGCTACGTGGTCTGCGTTTATCTTTTTATCAGTAATTGGAATATTTGTCATTTTATTTGCAAGATAATTATATAACAATTTCATTTTTCATGTCATTACAAATATTATTAAATTAAATAATACTTTTAATTGTATATGGTTACTATTTTATTTAAAGAAGATATTAATAAAAATAAAGAATTAATTGAACAAATAATTTTAAATGGAGGAATTATTATTTATCCAACAGATACTTTGTATGGAATTGGAGGAAGAGCAGATAGAGATGATGTAGTTAAAAGAATATATGAATTAAAAAGAAGAGATGAAAATAAACCTTTAAGTATGATAATTCCTGATTTTAACTTTATTAATAAGTATTTTATAATTAACGACTATACTGAGAAAATAATTAAAAAATACTTGCCCGGAAAATTCACAATCTTACTGAGTCCCCATAAAAGTAACTCCCAAATTCCAATCTCAAATAAAATATTATCTTCAACACAAAAAATTGGTATTAGAATTTGTGAACATTATATTCAAGACATTGTATTTTCATTAAAAGTTCCTTTAATCTCAACTTCTGCTAATTTATCAGGAAATGAGTCTGTTTCAAAATTTGAAGATATTGAAATTGACTTACTTAAAAAAGTAGAATTAGTAATCGTTGATGATTCTCTAGTTGGTGGAACTGGAAGTACTGTATTTGAAATTTTGGAAAATAATTGTTTAAAATATATCAGAAAATAATATTTTTAATTAGATATTTTATATATTAGCAAAAAAAATTTAATTAAATTAACTAAGTTACGAAATTACTGAAGAAACAAATTATAAATTTTTTAATTTTTCTTCAATAATAGCTAGATTATTTTTTATTCTATTTAATTTAGATTCTTTTTTATCTGTATTTGCTGGAGAGTAAGAAATTTTAGAAAGTTTACTTTTATATTCTTCTTCTTCTTTTTCTTTTTTAATTTCTTTTTCCTTAATTGGGTCATGGTGTAAATCTTTATTTAAAATTATTTGACTTCTTTGGTAAATTTCTTGTTTATCAATTTCATTTAATTCTTCTTTTAAATGGTCTAAGTTTTCTAACTCTAACTCCTCTATTTTTCGAGAATGGACTAAATTGTCAACTTGATATTCTAATTCTTTCATCTCTTTTTCAGCATAATTTAATATATGTCTTGTATTTGGAAATAGTTTTTGTAATCTACCATACATTGCATTTATGTGTTCCAATTCTTTTTTCATTTCTAAAATATGATGATATTTTATTTTTCGAGAAGATTGTAATAATTCATACTCTTCTTGAGAAATTAAAGAATTCTTCAAAGCTGATAATAAAGATTTTCTTTTATTTATAACATCGTATACACAAACATATAAATCTGAATCTTCAACTGTTAAAGTTGCAGAACTTGAATTTTTTCTATGAGAATTGTGAGAGTGAACTTTTTTAGATTCTTGAGTTTTGGGTTTTGTTTTTAATGCCATTTTTTTAATTAATTATAATGTTAAATGTTCAATTTTTTCATCAATTTCTTCTAAATGAGTTATCCAATTGTTAAGAACCATTTCTTCTTTTTGTTTTTGTTCTTCAATAATTGGAATTAGATTTTTAACTTTCATCTGTGAAGATTCAATTTCTTCAAGAATTGAAACTATTTCTTTAATATGTTGTACTCTTATAAAAACCTCTCTTTGATTTCTATTCATTTTTAATTACCTCATAATTCCTCCTAACTACCTCTCAAAAATTGTACTATCTACTTCATACAATTTATCTTCTATAAACTGAAAATCTTTTTTTATATTTTCATATTCAATATCTTCTTCCGCTTTAATAGTAGTTATCTTCATATGTCTTTGAGATGAAACTTTAACTCTATCTTTCACAGTATCTATTAATTCTAATAAATGCTTAAATTCACTTGTTGTTAAGAAAAATGTTTCTTCTTTAGAAGAAGTTAGACCTTTGGTTGGTATAAAATTAGATGATTTAATTTTAGCT
Source organism: Candidatus Woesearchaeota archaeon (assembly GCA_047602745.1). GTDB lineage: Archaea > Nanobdellota > Nanobdellia > Woesearchaeales > UBA583 > UBA583. The sequence continues at coordinate 29,741 of JBLKOJ010000028.1, forward strand.
TGAGTGCTATTTTCTTGTGAGACATCTTGATTTATTTTAGATTTAACTTTAGAATCTTGCGAGTCCAAATCATCTAAATTTGGAAGTTCAAAATCCTCTAAATTAAACAAAGATTCATCTAATACAGTCTTTGGATTAGTTGAAGCTGAAGTCATCGCTAAATTTTGAGAACTTTGATTTTCTTTTTTTTCTAAAGAAGATTGTGAATTAGAAGGAGAACTGAAATTTGAGTTTGTCTGAGTTGGAGGAAGTGACTGCATAGTATCTTGAGACGGAGGTATTGAATGTTGAGGAGAGGGTGTTGGAACTGGACTTGGTGGAGGTGTTGGAACTGGACTTGGTGGAGGTGACATTGAAACATTATTACTATTGCTTTGAGTATTGTTTCCGCTAATTTCACTTTTAATTTCATTTATTCCTCCTAAATTAGGCACTGGCGGTGTCTCTTGTTTTTTCTTTTTAAATATTGACATAAAAATAATAATATTAATTTTACATATATTATTTTTTGAGTATTTGAAAGTGAATAATTTTCAAATCTTATCAAATATCAACAATAGTTGTTTTTTTTAAACAATTAAACTTAAATACTAAATTATCTAAACGAACCTCATTTATTAAATAAGATAATATATCAAAATTTGTTGCAATATAAATTTTTGAATTAAAATTTGAAGTAATTTGAAAATAGTTTTCATTACTAATTTTTTGTATAAAATTAAGTCTAAAAAATATCTCTTTATTAAATTCAAATTCTCTGGTTTGTAGATTGTTTTTATTTGAACTTTTTTGCTTTAATAAAATATCATTTGAAAAAATCAGATTTGTAAATCCTTCTATTTGCAAAGATTGTAATATAATGTTTAACTGCCTATTATTTTCCAAAGAATCTATAAAATTTAAATTAGAGATATTTAAAGTCATTATATCCCAGTTACCAATATCTAATAACTCCTTTGTATGTTTTTTTAATAAAGTAATAAAAGTAATTTCTTTTGAATAATCATAAGTACTTGAAATAATAAAAAATCTTTTAGTCCCCAAATCTTTTAGATTTAAAAAATTTATTGCAATTAAGAACCACACTTGAAGTTCTTTTGAAGTAATTAAACTTGAGATAAATCTATTAGATATTTTCTCCAAATCAAAGTTTGTATTATTATTTGAATCCATTTTTGAATTTAATTGAATTTGATTATTTTTTTCATCTAATAGATTAAGACTCTCATCTAATAAAACCACCCTTGATAAATTAATATTATTTTTTAAAATATAATCTTTAAAATTTTTTGAACCTATAATTAGGATATTTGAAGAAATTTCATTTGAGTTTAAAATATTTAATATTATCTCTATATTTGAAGACTGTAATGATAAGTTATCTAAAATAATAGTATCATATCTATAAAAAATTAACATTTCTTTAAGCTTATTATAAGAAACATTTTGAAATTCAGCCTGAGATATGATTCCTCTAGTTAAAAATTGTGAATTAAACTTTAAATAATAATCAATATGTATGTAAGGATACTCTTTTTTTAATTTTGTTCTTAAGAATAATTGTTCAAGTAAAGAAATGAATGCATTTTTAGAAGTTTCTAAATTAACATATGCACAAGATTCTAAGTTATTTAAAGAAAAAAGCATTTGAGCTGAACTTAATATATTACAAGTTAAATTTTGATTATACAAAATGGAATCTTTTGCTAAATCTTGTTCGACATAAATTATTTTTTTTTGTGAAAAGAACATACAATATCAATATTTTTTTCATTTAAATAGTTTATCTTAATTTAAAATTAGTAACAAAAAGTGTTATTAATCAATTTCAAAATTAAAATATTTATCCTATCATAGAACAGTCAAAATATTAATAAAAAAATTTGAATTGTTATTAAAATTAAAAACCCAGCTAATAAATGTGGAATAAAAGCAATTCCTGATTTAACATCTAGATTTTTTATTTTTTTCTCTTCAAATAATAAGAGTAAAACTTTTAGTTGTTCTTCATCAACTCCAAGTTTGAAATCTTCTTTTTTAAAAATAATCTTATTATCAATTACTACATCCTCAACTATCCAATCTCCTAATGTGATATCTTTAATATTAGTTTTAGAAATAAAAATTTTTTTTTCAATAATTTTTGTAATTTCATACATACATATTGATAAAACAATTATTGCAACAATTAAAACTAGTTGATATAAAAACGTGTAAGCTAGAGGGGTTGAAATTACATAAAAATAAGTTATTAATATAAAAAAAAATAAAAATACATATAAAAATTTTCTAAATTTTGAAATTGAATTTAAAATTAAAGAATAAAATCTTATTGAATTAAATATAACTAATAAAAATACATACACTCCTCCTACTAAAAAAGAAATAAATAAAAATTCTAAAAAATGAAGTAAAATAATTAAACTCAACTCCTTAAAATCAATAATTAAAAGCAAGACACTTACACACAATACTACTAGAAATAACGGCAATATAGATACTAATTCCACCACTTTAAAAGAGTTTTGATGACGAAATTCTTCTTTATTCAAATCTTTAAATGATAAAGAATTAGGAGAAAAATATAATAATTTTTTAAAATTTCTCAATGAATTAGAACCCACATTTTTTGGAAAAAATTCATAAACTTCAATAGAAGAATTATCCTTTAAAAATGTTTTAAAAGTAATTTTGGAAAATGTTTTAATTTTTGATAATAAAAAAAAAGATGAGATTGGAAGAATAAATAGTAGAAGAATAAAAAATAAAATGAAAAAAACTCTAAAATAACCATCAATTATTGGGAATAATGAAAAAATCCCAATTGCAATAAAAAAAGAAATATAACTAAATAAAATACTTAAATATAATTTTTGTCTAAAATTTAAAAGTAATTTTATCCATTTAAAAGTTACATAAAACCAAATTACTATTAAAGAAAAAATCAATATATATGAAAGTATGAGTACAAATTGTTCTAAAATTAAAACAAAAAAAATTGATTCGAACAATGATGAATTAATAAAACCTTTGCTGTATGAAAACATAATATTTGAATTAATACTTAAAAGAGCAAAAATTGCTCCAAATGGAATTAAAAATTTGGCATCTCCTCCACCCCAAACCCCTAAAAAAAATAACAAAGTTCCTAATAAAAAGCCCAAAATCAGACCTAAAAGACCAATAATTAATATTTCTGTAGAATTTTCTAATAAAGAATATATAATAATACCAACTAATATTATAAATAAAAATGAAAAGTTAATAAAATTAAATACCTCCTTTTTTTTAAAATCCTCATATGTTGCAATAAAAAAATAAAAAATTGTCATTAAAAATAATAAAAATAAAAATATATTTTTAAAATAAAAAATATCTAATATCTCTAACATCTATAAAATATCAAAAAAAACCAATTTATAAAAGTTAGTAATTTTTTTTTAGGTAATACAACTAACAAGTTATAATGTGCATAATCACTTCCTCTCCATCAATTATTGCGGGGATTTGATTTGAAGTTACATCCTCACAAATTTGTGAGTCTATTGTGAAAGGTATTTGAGTAAATCTTGATTTTCTCATTGGACCACTTGGACATTGAACTTCAAACCCATCTCCTACATTTACCCAAGAACCTGGAACTTTATAATTACATAAATCTGCAACAGTAGTTCCCTTTTCTTCCTCACTTTCGTGCTCAAGGCCCATAAATTCACAACCACTAATTCTATGACATGAAGCTAAATATCTTCCTGGTAACGGTTGAGCAATACAATTAGCATTACATGAAGTAGCTTCTTGAAGAAGAGTGAGTGTTGTATTATACCACTTATAGTTTCCTTCTACATCTTGAGCATAAACTCTAATGAATTTTTCACAATCTCTAACATCAGGACACCCTATCACATCAGTTGAAAATTCTACTAAATTATCTCCTTGATTAAAAGAAGAATATTGGGTATAATCCTGAGGGAAATTACATGAATCAAGTTCATTTTCAGTTACACAATATTTAATATCACTTAATCCTGAAATTTCATCAAAAATACTAATTCGAGGTTGAATGGAGTGAGATGGAACATAAAAAAAATCAATCTCTGGAGGGTAGGGATCATCTCCGTAGTAAATCCAAAGTCTATTATTGGGCATATACATACATCCTCCAAATAATCCTGTATTCTCATCTATTGAACCTATACAGGAGTAATCAAGTCTAGGAGGAGACCTTCCATAAAATAGAGCATAATACGTATTATATCCTAATTCTGAGCCTTCTTGTTTATATAAATTAATATCTTCAATATTTTGGGTAAGTCTTTGAGTTGAATCAATTCCAAAATATTGTTCTGTTAAAGGAGCTAAAGGTGAAATGTCATGAGTAGTATTGTGAGCAATACAAACTGAATATGTGAAATCATTTTTGCTAACTAGAGAACCTGTTATATTTTGAATTGTAAATAATTCGTTTTCACCATCAAAACAACCAAATTCTCTGTAATTAACTATTAATTCCCCATAATTGAAAAATAAACTATCTTCAATAGGAATTGTTGAACCACCTTCACCTGTTCCATCAATTTCAAATCCGATATCTCCTGAGTCTCCACCAGAGCCAAAATACCAACCGATAATAGGGTCTTTATCTTTTATTCTAATTTCATCAGCATTACCAATTTGAATTGAATTTCTTAAAGTCTCAAAATCTTTTACATTTTCTTTAGGTATCACTTGCCAAATGGTAGTATTGGGAGGAATATTTTTAATATCAAGAGAGATTTGTGTAGTTATACTATCTTGAGTTAATTGTGGATTAATTGTTTTTTGAATTTGTAATTGATTAGTTGTATCAATAATTGAATTAATTACTTCTCTTGCTTTATCTTTTGAATTTATTGGAGTGAGTAGATGTAGTGTTGATGTTAAAGAGAATAAATCTAATTCATCTTCTCTTTGAATTGTTTCATCACAATCTGAAACCCTAGTTAGATAATTTACAACCTTTCTTTTATCTTCAATAGGTAAATTTGATATCAATGCTAACTCTTCTAGTCTTTCTGCTTCAAAAATTCTTCCCAATTCTTCTACAGAACTTGGTAAGACCCGAGATTCCTGAGCAGTTATGTCTCTTTGTGCCCTTCTTAGAGCATTACTTTCAATAGCCCTAATAGCTAGTGAATCTGCTTCTACTTGACTCCTTAGCCGAACTTCTCCTGAAACCGAGAATTGTGAACTTAATTCATTTAAATCAGCTTGTGAAATTTGATTAATGGTTTCTTCATAAGAGTTTTTAATATCTCTTATTTCATTTTCACTTAAAGTAATAAATTCAAACTCATGAGATATAAATCTCAATAATTGTGGATCATTTCTGAAAAGTTCTGAGAACGGGATTGTTGGAATACAAGAACTAGTTACTTCAACTTGAATTAAATTTGAGTTTAAAGAATTTAAATCTTCTACATTGATAAAATCTCTTCCAATTGAGATGGATTGTGTTGATTCTTCAAGATAAACTTTCTGAGTATTAAAGTCTGGAAATGATATTTTAATTCTTTCATTTGTTTCAATAGTATCATATAATAATTCTTTATTTGTAGTAGGACACCCATCATTTTGAGCTAATCCAAAAGAAGCAGGACATAAGTCTTGAGGCAGAGGAACTTCTTCTTGAGGGAATCTATCTTGCCACCAAGAAGGATGATAAGGAACTCCATCCCTATCTAAGTCAAATACCGAAACACCATTAGTAGGAGTATCTGAGACCTCAACAGTAACATTTGCTAACTCCAGATTTGATAAAGGCGGAATTCTATGAATCCAACATTCATATTCTCCTGCTTGAGGATTTGAAAGAATTGCTGGTCTATAAGAAAGACCTCCTGAACCTGATGCTACTCGAATTCCATTAAAATAAATTTCATTCTTATGTAAACCTGAACCTTCACACAATAAATCTTGACCATCTAAACTAAATTTTCTTGTATTTGGAAGCCTCCGTTGATCTCTATGCCAATTATTAGTCAAAGAAATAGGAAAATTAAATTCTGTCTCTCCTTCATTTAATACAAATTCTCCTCCACATCCTAAAAAATAAGGACTTCCAAATTCTCCTTCACACACATCCTCTTCATTAGGTACTGAATCACAAGAAGAATCATCATCTCCACAAAAGAATAATACATTATTTAAAAATTCTTCTTCACTCTCTCCTACAACTTCTACTTTAATATCGTATTTTCCTGCAAACCAGTTAGAAATATCATTTGAAAAATCAAATACTAGATTATTACCATCATTAGTTTGAGCTGATTTAATTTCAACATTATAAATACCAAATGATTCATCGTCAGCGGGTTGTGTCAATGTAGATGTAAATTTTAACTTAGCTGGACCACCTGGATGACTAACAGTAACTGATTCCCTTGGATACCTATAACCTCCAGAGTGAACATCTTCATGACCCCCACATTTATTTCCACCCTCAAAAAATTCAAATCGGTGAAATCTACTCCAAACAAGCACATCGTTAAAATAAAATTGACCGTCATGTGCGTCCCATGTATCTATATGATAATAATCAAACATGATTTCATATTCTCCTGGTGGCAAATCTACAATATTTTCAGTATAATCACCAACTCCAAATTGATTATAACCTCCAATCATCTTAATATCATCACATTCTATTACTTCACCATGAGACCATCCTGAGTCTTCATTTAATATTATGTTTGTAAATTCTTGCTTTTCTATATTTCCTTGAATTTTTCTTCCAACCATATTATTCTCCTTAGGATGAAGTGCATTTCGGGTAAATGTAAATGATAGAGGAATGTTTCCTCTAAACCCATTTCTATTAATCTCAACTTGTAAAGTTCTATTGTCTATGTAATTTAAAGATACAATTTCCACATCTTCTAAAGAAGGAAGAGAAAGAGGGGTGGCAATTTGATGATTTTCAAGAGGAATTGTAATTTCATCTCCTGGATGGATAAGATGAGGATTTTCTATATCATTAACACTAGCTAAAGTATTTTTAAACTCTTGTATTTGAGCATCTGTTGCATCATCATTTAAGTATGAACTAGCAATATTCCACAAATTATCTCCATCTTTTACAATATATGTCTGAGTTGTGTAAACATGACTGAATAAAAATATTGTATGTAATAACAATATAAAAACTAGAAATTTTTTACCCATATATCAATTAATTTAATTAAGTATATAAGATGATAATGTTTAACCTTTAAGTAATAAATAAACATATAAATAAATAAAACATAAGGGAATCTATATTTCAAGATTGGAGTTAATTAAAACTTATTTAATAATTAATTTAAAATTAATGTAATATAGAACTAATAAAATAATAATAATTTACAAGTCCACCTCTAATTTTTGAGAATTTTTATTCTATAATTGAACTATTTTTATACATTACGTCTAAACATACATTTATTAGTATTATAAATTTTTTAGTCACTAAACATTGTTCAAAGAATAGTCATATTCATACTCAAAGAATTTTACTAATAATTTTCACCCCTTTTATGTTTTTTCTTCTCATCACATCCACTTTGAAATCTTCATTTAGTTAAGATTACCCGTAAAACTCGCTTTTAATAGTCCCTTAAATTCTCATTTCTATATTTGAAATTTTATCACTAAAATAGCTCACCTAATTCTCTAAAGAGTAAACCAAGAATACTTTTTTAGAAGTCTTAAATATATATGATATTAAAAAATATTTCTATATGGATATGATTGAACCCTACAGCTGTGGCAGTTATTTCCTACATTAAACTAAAAATAATATTTTTGACATTTCTGTAAAAATTAAAATTTATCCCACCCCATAACTAGGGTCTCTTACAATAATATTGAGTCTCTTCTCCTGTTCATACAAACTCTGAGCTTCTATATACAATTGAGCCGGATAAGAATCTTCTCCTGTTCTAGAAAATTCACAATAGAAATTTGCTCTTCCATTTGCAAATAAAAAATCATTAGTCCCCGATGCTCTACAATTTCCTTCAACAGTCCCAAGTCTTGCAACAACTCCTGAATATTCACTTGCAAATCCTTCTCTTGCAAAGCATTCATCTACAACGTTTCCTCCGAGTCTATTTGTCATCTCAAAATCAATTCTTACTGTTCCTCCTACAGCATTAACTTGTTGAACTCTAAAATTAAAAGGTCCGTTTGTTTCAACGGTGTCTGCAACAACTACATCACTTCCACATACATTATTTAAGCTAGGGACACAAATTTCTTGTTTTCTAAAGGAAGTTTGAGTGTAACAATACCTAATTCTAGGATTTAGAGGAAATTCTCTAGTAAAATCATCAACTACAACATCACTATAAAAATGGTCTGTTTTAGTACCCGCACCTGCTACTTCTGAAGCACTAGGAATTGAACTTACTCTATCTTGTTCAGGAAGGCCATTTACATTACCTCTATCAAAACCTGTAATTCTAAGTTGTAAATCATCAATTTCATGCATTTGATAATTTGAAAATATAAAAGCAAAATCATATCTCTCACCTTTAAACATCTGTGAAGGAGGATTACTCTCTACAAAGTCAATAACTATACCTCCATTATTATTTGCTGAGCTACCACCAATTCCAGCAGTTCTTACAGTATCTCCTCCTCCTATCCCTCCCGTACATCCAGTAATAAAAAGTAAACTGAAAAAAATAATACTTAGATATAGAGATTTTCTATTTAATTTTAACATTTTTGAAGTGATTCCCATGTTTAATTTATTTTTAAATTACTAGCTTTTTATATTTTTTGATTCATTTAAAGTTTCAATATTTTCAAATTGAGAATAAAAATCGAAATATTCTTGATTTCTCTCAACAATTGAATTTAAAATAATCGTCTTAATTCTTTGCTCAAAAAGAACTTTCAAATCAGAAAACTCAATAATTCTGTAATTATTCCTTACTTTTTCAACTAAATATACATCTCTTAAGCGTTTTAATTGTCTTCGTATATTAGAGTCTGCAGTTCCTAATTCTGAGAGTCCAAATTGTTTTCTAAGTTTAAGAACTCCAACTTTAATATCTATAGCTGATAAATCTTTTTTTAAATGTTTAACGTTTTCAAGAACAAGTAAAATATCAACAATCACATCTCTACTATCACCTGGTTGCAAAAGTCCTAAAGATAAGCAAATTTTTCTCAAAGTTCCTCTTTTATCAAGTCCGTGAGGAGACTCATAACGTCTAAGTGTAATTTCCATTAAAGGAGTATCACTAAATTCTGCCATTTAATTTGTTTATAGAATTAATATTTAAATAAATTTGTCCCTACTTAATATTACAAAAGTAAGTGTAATTTATTAAAAACTACATTTAATTATCATCAATTTCAAGTAATACATAAAAAAAGCGATAATACCAAGATAGTAATAAAAGTAAAAAATTAACAAATTAAGAATTTAATCTAGTGAAACTCTTCTTACAACAGCTAGAGATTGTGCAGTAGTTCCTCCTGTCATACTAACTCCACTGTTTTCAATTTCTCTTCTATTATTACTTCCTCTTGTACCCCCTAGTGTCAAAATTGGATAATCTAGAGCATACTCCAAACTTCCTTGTGTAGCTGTTACTGAGGACATAGGAGCTTCATTAATATTTTGATTTGCCCGAGTAGTTCCTGCATCTTGAGTTGCTGGTTCATCTACATTATCTTCTCCATTTTCATCATTAGATGAACTAGGCTGTGAATTTGAAGTTTGAGGAGGATTGCTTGTATCTTGTATATTAACTCCTGATGCTCTAAAAACTCCCATAGCAACATTACCATACAACTCTTTTAATTCCTCTCCTCTAAATACTTGAATTTCAGAAAGATATAACGTTCTTGAAAACGTTTGACCAGGATTTAGTAAAATAAATTCTCCTGGAACATCATCACTTAGTTCAACTACATTAATTCTCTGAGTCCTTCCTCCACCAGATCTTAAATTAGCATGTAATGTTACCATTTGAGGATAATCTTTTATATTTCTTACAAAGACATGAACAAATAACGTAAATGAATTATTAAAATAAATCCCCGATCTCTCAGCTCTTAAATCGGCACAAATCTCAAAATCTAAATTGTCGCATGCCCTTATTACAGAACTCATTCCAGTAATATCGTCATCAACTTCCATAACTTGACCTTCAACTTCAAGTCCATTTACACTAATAAATGAATCAACTTTTGCAAAACAAATTTGCTCAGGAGTTCCATATCTTAAAATATCATCAATTCCCGAACCCTCTTGTATTAAAGAGAATTCTATTCCTAAAGCACTTTGAATAGCACTTGAAGCAGCTGATGCTTGAGGAGTTATTCT
>JBLKOJ010000049.1:0-6125 GCA_047602745.1 Candidatus Woesearchaeota archaeon
TCTTTAAAATCATTTTTTCTTTTAAAAATTCCAAACATAGTAATTGATTTCTTATCTGGTTCATACAAAGCAAAAATTAACCTAGAGTAATTATTTTGTATAGATATTTTTACTTCAAACACATTTCTATAACCTTGAAGTTTTTTAAATCTAGTAGGGTCTAATTTTACTAATTCAATTTTACTTTTAATTATTCTTTTCTACTTTTCATTAAGCTTTAAAACTTGAGATTTGAAAAATTTGGTAAAATAAATTATGTAGTCTAATTGAGGCATTCCATAAACTCCTCCTCTGAAATTAAGAAATCATTATTTTTTAATTTTTGAACAAACTTAGAAATATTTTCATCTTTTTTTTTTAATACCATCAATTTCTTTTTTTAAAAACTGAATTTCATCATACAAATCTTTAATTGTAACTTCCATATTTAACGTATGTTTTAAGTATTTATAATTTTTAGTATTAATTTATATTAAAATAAATGTAATTATAATAAGGTGATATTACTTATCTTTATTCTCCATCCACCATTTTAGCATTGCTGCATTTTGGATCCATGTTGAAATAGCATCTACAATTAAACCAACAATTAAAATTAACGTAATTTGAAAGATAATGTCTGAATTTGTTACAATTAAAGCAACAATTGCAGCACTAAGTGTTGTTCCTGCCATTAACATTCCTGTTTTAAATGAATCTTGAAATTTCTCTTGAAAATGATGAGCAAATGAAACTCTTCTTGATTTTTGTTCTCTAAGAACTCTATTTGTAAGTAAAATATCAGTATCAATTGAATATCCAATAAGCATTAATAATGCTCCAATTCCTGCAATTGACATTTCAACCCCAAATAAATTTAAAATTCCAACTGTTACAACTAAATCAAAAATAATTGATATAATAATTGCAATTGAGGGTACAAATTTTCTAAATACTGCAAACACAATTACTGAGATAAGTACAAATGAAATTAACAATACGCTTATCGCTTGTGTGAAAAATGCTTGAGATAAACTTGGAGCAATAAAACTAGAGGTGAAATCTTCAGGTATTTGCAAATCAACTCCTCTTAAATCATTTAAATATGTAATTAAATCTTCTTCATCTATATTAGTATTAATTATAAATCCTGCTTTTTGACCTTGCATTTGAAATTCTCTAACTGAAAAAGAATCTTCTATAAAATTTTCTTGTAACAATTGTTCTAACTCAGTTGCACCTAAATCTAAAAATTGTTCATTACTTAAAGTCAAGCTCAAACCTCCTTTAAGTGAAATATCTCTGTAAATTGGAGTTCCATCAACATCAATTGCTTGCATAATTGTAAAGATACTCAATAAAAATAAACCAATAGGTATTAATAACAAGATATAAAGTTTTGAATAATACCAATTAAACGCTTTATTTATTTTCTCATTTTCAAATGCCTTTTCAACAGAAGAATCTTGAACTTTATTTTTTTTCATCTACAAGTATAATAGAGTATTATTTTAAAAACATTTGTGTAAAATACTAAAATCAAAGTGTAATTACTTTACAAAAATAGATATATTTAAATAATAAAAGTACTCAGATTAAATAAAAATGATATATAACACAAAAAAAGCACAAGGTTTACCACTAAATACTATTGTAATTGCATTATTAGTAGTAGTGGTATTAGTTGTAATTATTTTAGCATTTACAACAAATGTAGGTAATTTTAATAGAGGAGTAGATGATCAATCAGCAAGTCAATGTAGACCGAATAATCCTGCAATAGTTGCATTATTTGGAGAAAATGCAATAACTAATCCAACCGATCCATTAGAAGAAGGAAAAAGAGCACAATGTCAGAGTGAATTTTCAAGAGTTCCTGGTGTAGGAGGTAACCCAGATGTTCCTGGTTCAATTTGTTGTGCAAGAAGAAATGAATAAATTATTAAATTAACTTCTTTCCTCCATTACATTTTTAAACTAATTCTTCTTATTTTTTCTTATGAAATTAACATTCTTAAAAGCTCAATACAAATCTGAGTTGAGACTACCTTCTGATTTTTCTCAAAAAATTCAAGAATTATTCCCAAATGGTGCAAATTTTGGAATATTTAGTGCAGTTCAATTTAGAGAACAAAAACAAGAAGTTGAAGAGATTCTACACTCACTTGGATTTACAACTCAAACTTCTCAACCGTTTAGAACATCAATTCAAGGTCAAATTTTAGGTTGTGACTCGTACAAAGACTCTTTGAAAATGGATTTAAGTGAAGTTGATGGCTTCATTTATGTAGGAGATGGGTATTTCCACCCTAACGCCCTACTTCTAGCACAAGAATATGAGGAGCAAATAAAACCTGTTATTTTAATTAATTGTGTACAAGAACTCACTGAAGTCATCGGATATGACCATATTAAATCATATTTACAGAAAAGAAAATTCTGTTTTGCTAAATTTTACTCCTCTACTGATGTTGGTGTATTTGTAACAACAAAATGGGGTCAAGAGTATTTAGATACTTCGCTCAAACTTAAAGAACAATACCCCGATAAAAATTTCTATTACTTTATTGGAGATAATTTTCTAGACTATGAAATGGAGAATTTCCCATTTTGTGAATGTTGGGTTAATACCGCATGTCCTAGAATTGGACAAGATGATATTTTAAGACATAAAAAAGCAGTAATTAATATTAAAGATGTATTAAAAGTAGAATAAAATAGAATAATAACATTGTTTTTAAGATATATTTATAAATATAAAAAACATGTACTTCTAAGTGGTTACAGATACTATTACTTCATTGGAAAAAGTTTTGAATAGAATTAGAGCACATGAGGAATTTGATTCAACAATTGTATCTCAATCATGTAATTGTCTTAGAAAAGATGCACTTGGACATTCACTTAGAATTGAGGGGATTGGAAATAATATTAAAAATGGCTTTGACTTACCCAAAGAAGTTAGAACTAAATTTGATTATTATATGAGTCAAATTCTTGAAGGAAGAGAGTATTTGCTAAAAGATGGAATTTCTGTATATACATTATCTCAACTAGGTAGAATTGTTGAGCCTAAAAATCATATAGTCGGTAATTTTAGAAAAAAAGAAGTTATGTACGGAGGTTTTGAAGGAAGTCCACCATCTCAAATATATTATGATGTTGACAATGTGCTCTACAGAGCTCAAAATTTACAGGAATTTCACCCAGTTTTAAGAGGATTAGATTTACATGTTTCTTTAATTCAAATTCATCCTTATTTAGATGGGAATGGAAGAAGTGCTAGACTAGTTCAAGATGTTTTTTTGGAAATGAATCAGTATCCATCCCCAATTATTAAAGAAAGTGAAAGAGAATTTTATATTAGACTTATGGAAAATGTCATTTCTGAAAGGATACGTGGTCATTCTTTAAGTGATATTGGGAATGCTGAAAAATATTTTCAAGAATATATGGTCAGTAGAATACTAGAATCAGCTCTTGAAATTGAAAAGAGTGTGGGAAAACAAAGAAATTTTACAGTCTTGTTAGATGAAAAAGTCGACAATGGAAGTGTGAAATCTATAAGTACAATGCTTAGAAAAAAATTAAAAAGTCAAGGGAAATGTGCAAAAGTTAAATCTGTTAAACAAAGTGGTGGTGGTTTTTCTCTTCAAATAGTTGGAGAAGTTCCTTACGTAGAAATTAAAAAATATTTAGAACAAGTTTGTGGGAAAAAAGGAACTAATTTTGAACTTAATAGAAAATAATGTTTGAAAATTTAACTACAACCTTACTACTCCATATCCAATAATTCTCCATTTTTTAGGTTCAACTTGTCTAAAAATTACAACTCTATCTCCTCCAAATGCCATAACAGGTTTTTTTAAATTTACACTTACTTGAGTAGTTCCTTTTGTAGCACTTACAACTCCTACTGTAGTTGATGAATTAATAATGAGCATTAAAGGCTCTGATTGATACATTGGCTTTACATCAAATTGTTTAGTTGAAGTGATTACTTTTTCAAATAAATTAGGTTCAAATGTTAGTTGATATAATGGGTCTGGTAGTTGTCCTGGTAACCCAGCAACTTGACCTACTAGCTTATCACTTTGAGTTGAAACGGGGTCTAAGTCTGTCATTATTGCAACACTTCCTCCTGGAAATGCTTGAGTTAAACTCTCTTTATCTGATTTAATTGCTTTAATGTGTGCTTTAATTGGTGTTGATACCATTTTTTGATTTACAATTCTAAAAATTCCTGGCTTAATTTCAATTTCTTCTCCAACTTTTAAACTTCCTTGACGAATTGCTCCTCCTAAAATTCCTCCTTTTAATTCTAAATAATCTTGCCCAGGTTTATTAATATCAAAACTTCTCACAATAAACATTTGGGCTTTATCTTTATTATTGTGAGTTGGATCTTTAAATTCTTCTACAATTGTCTGAAGTAGAGCAGATTGGTTAGCTCCATATTGTGCACTAAGTGGAATTATTGGTGCATCTTTATATAATGAAGAATTTCTTAAAAAATTTTTAATCTCTTTATAATTCTCTAAAGCCTCTTCTCTTGTTACTAAATCAATTTTATTTTGAATTACAATTATATTTTTAATTCCAGCTATTTCTAATGTTTTTATATGTTCTATAGTTTGAGGTTGAGGACATTGCTCATTTGCTGCTACTAATAAAAGAGCGTAGTCCATAATAGCTGAACCTGAAATCATTGTAGCCATAAAACTCTCGTGTCCAGGGGCATCTACAATTGAAATTTGTTTTATAAAATTAGCAGTTTTTTTAGTTTGTAATTTTGAATTTTCACTGTTTTTATAAATTGAAAAGTTTGTATATCCTAATTTAATAGTAATTCCTTTTTTAACTTCTTCTGAGTGTGTATCTGTCCATTTTCCTGATAAGAGTTTTGTAAGTGTAGTTTTTCCGTGATCAACATGACCTACAATTCCTAAATTAAAAGAAGGTTGTTTAGTATCCATTTAATAAAAATAAGAGTATTCTCTTTAAAAAGTTAGTGATTAGAAATTAAAATTCTCTTCTATATTTCATAAATATGAATATATAAAAGCGGTTAAAATTACTTGAAATTGAATCTTTGCTTAATTATTTATGTTGTGAAATTAAATTTCTTTAAAAATATTTAATAAATAAATTTATTGTTCATTTAATACAATCTCTTTTAAAATTTTCTCTTTTAAAGCACTATGAGACATATAGCCACCATATGCTCTTGAAACTCTTTTTTGTGAAAGAGGTAAATTTTTAAACTTTCTCTGAGTTTTTCTAGGAATTCCTCTAAGAGGTTTTTTAGTCACTGCACACTTTGCAATGGATCGCTGCTTTTGTCTGTAATGTGTTCGAGTCTCTCCTGATGGAACTTTGACTTGAACTTTTCTCAAACTTCTACTTTTGTGTATTCCACTAACCATAATTATAAAAAGCACGATATATTTTATAAAACTTATGCAAAAATAAAGATAAATCTTTAAATAATCTTAAATAAATTAAATGTGTATTACAAATATCAAATTAACTCCTCTTCATCTCCATTATCATCTATCTCATAGACATGAATACAATTTACAGGACAACTCTCAGCTGCGTCCATATTATCCTCAAAATCTTCAATTAAAGGATTATCATTAGAACCTAAAAGTTCTTCTTCCCCATTACCCGATTTTATATGATTATACATAGAAGATTTTCCATCATCCTCCATAAACCAATGTTTGGGACAGACTGAAGCACAAGCAGAACATCCAATACAAATGTCTCTATCATGAATGATTTTATATTTTTTGGACATATCATAATTTAATAATTACTTATTTAAATAATTTATTAAACTAGTGGTTTATTTTTAAGAGTTTCAATTTTTTCTCCTCCATTAAATTAATTTTCATTATATATACACATTGCGTGTAAACATATTGTTAAATTTATAAATTAAATTTATTGAGTTAACTTTATTACTTTATATTCATTAAGTAAGTATAAGTTGAGTTAAGTAGTTCTGTTTATAGAGTTTGAATTTTAAGTCTAAATATTCAAAAAAATCATTAAAAAAAAATCAAAAAGTAAAAAACTCACTTTGTGAGTTTTCTCAAATTTCTAAAAATCAAAACACACCCATAATTTCTTGAGGGTGC